>JBEPUS010000049.1:0-13742 GCA_041691435.1 Chloroflexota bacterium | reverse complement strand
AGTCCGCGCCCCAGGGCCGAATCGGACGTCCGCGCCCCGGTCGAGTCCGCGCCCCAGGGCCGAATCGGACGTCCGCGCCCCGGTCGAGTCCGCGCCCCGGGCCGAATCCGACGTGCTCGCCCCGATCGTCGACCGGTACCCCAGTTCGACGCCACCCGGACGATCGCGCGGGTCCCGAATCGAGGCAGCCGGTCGTAGGGTCAGGCATGTCGCGGGGCCCCAGCCGCGGCCTCGAACCCTCGAGGACTCTCATCGTGCTCTCGACTCGACTGAACGCCCGGCTCCCCGTCGCCGCGCTCGCACTCGCGACGCTGCTGGGACTGCTGTTGCCCGTGACGGCCTTCGCGTGGGGGGCGAACGCCTTCAGCTCGAGCTCCGAGCAGCAGCTCTTCCAGCTGACGAACCAGGCCCGGGCGGCCGCCGGGCGCAAAGCGCTCCACTGGGATGCCAGCCTCGCCTCGTTTGCCCGGGCGCGGGCCAAGGACATGATCGTCCGGAACTACTTCTCGCACCAGATCCCGCCCGACGGCCACACCGTCTTCAACGTCATGAGCAACGCGGGCTACTGCTACAACCTCGCCGGCGAGAACATCGGCTGGAACAACTATCCGGACGATCAGGCGACGACCGAGATCCAGGCGATGTTCATGAACTCGCCCGATCACCGCGCGAACATCCTCGGGCCCGCCTGGGATGTGGTCGGGATCGGCGCCTACAAGGGCCCTGACGGCAAGAAGATGTGGGCCGTGGTGTTCGCCGACAAGTGCGGCTCGACGTCGCCGCCAAAGGGGACGCCCAAACCCACCAAGCCCAAGCCGCCGGTGAAGACGGTCCCGGTGAAGCCGAAGGCAACGCCCAGGCCGAGCGCATCGCCATCGCCGACGGCCTCGCCGCCCGTGACCCCGGCGCCCCCCGGCGCCAACCCGGCGCCCACGCCGGCGCCCTCGGGTGAGGTCGCGCTCGCGGCCGGCAGCTCGCTCCTGGTCTCGGATCCAGCCGGCGGGCAGGGGCTCTTCGAATCGATCGCAGCGGGCATTGCCGGCCTGTTCTTCGGCAACTGACGGCGGCCGGCATGCTGATGGCACAACCGATCCTTGAAGCGCGCGACCTGACGAAGCGCTACGCCCTCGGTGGGAGCAGCGTTGATGCCCTCCGCGGCGTCTCGCTCACCGTCCAGCCGGGCGAGTTCGTCGCCCTGATGGGCTCGAGTGGCTCGGGCAAGAGCACGCTGCTGCATCTCATGGGTGGGCTGGACCGCCCCACCAGTGGCGACGTGATCCTGGGCGGCGAGACGATCAGCGACCTCGACGACGACGCCGCCACGCGCCTGCGACGTGACCAGACCGGCTTCGTCTTCCAGTTCTTCAACCTCATCCCGCTCCTCGATGCCGCCGAAAACGTGGGCCTGCCGTTCACGATCGCCGGCCAGGACCCACGCCGCGGAGAGGCGGCCGAGCGGGTCCGCGATGTGTTCGAGCTGGTCGACCTGGGCGGCAAGGAGCACCACCGGCCCGATCAGCTCTCGGCCGGCGAGCAGCAGCGGGTGGCGATCGCCCGGGCACTCGTGAATCGGCCGGCGATCGTCCTGGCCGATGAGCCGACCGGCAATCTCGACTTCACGACCGGAGGCGAGATCCTCGAGGCACTCTGGCGGTCCTGCGCCGAGCGTGGCCAGACGATCGTCCTCGTCACCCATGACGCTAAGGCCGCGGCCTACGCCGACCGGGTCGAGGTGATCCAGGACGGGCTGATTCGCGATGAGATCGTTCTCGGCCGGCGCGACGACCATTCGGCCGCCCCGCTCATTGCGCGCCTCGCCCAGCTGGGACTCTGATGCCGGGTCTCGGTCGATTCGCGTGGCGCAGCCTCCGGGCTCGTCCCCTGCGCACGAGTCTTTCGATCCTGGGCATTGCCCTGGGCGTGGCGGTCCTGTTTGCCGCGCTGGCGACCGATGCCGGGATCGATGCCGGTGTCGGCCGGACCGTCAACGACGTCATGGGCCGCGCCGACCTGCGGGTGGGCGCCTTCGAGGAGCAGGGCCTCTCGGCGGCGAGCCTGGCCGCCATCCGATCCACGCCGGGCGTGATGGTCGCCGATCCCGTCCTCGAACAGCGTACCTACCTCCAGC
Organism: Chloroflexota bacterium; assembly: GCA_041691435.1. Classification (GTDB taxonomy): domain Bacteria; phylum Chloroflexota; class Limnocylindria; order Limnocylindrales; family CSP1-4; genus Palsa-1033. The sequence continues at coordinate 11,614 of JBEPUS010000049.1, read as the reverse complement.
GCGACGCCCTCACGACGGCCACGGCGTCGGCCGGCGCGTATGCGTCGCCGATCACCGTGATCGGCGTCGACCCGGCGCTCGACGCCAGCTCGGTGGGTCTCCACGACCTGCACCTCGATTCCGGCCGGGCCCTCTCAGCCGGTAGCACCACCGATCTCCTCGTCCCGCTCCGACTGGCCCGCGAACTGGGGGTGGGCGTGGGCGGCACCTTGACCATCCTGGGCACGAACGGCCCCACTGCCTATCGGATCGTCGGGCTCCTCTCCGGGGCCGGCCCGGATCCAACCGCCGGCGGCCGGGGCGTGGTGGTTTCGCTGGCCTCGAGCGCGGCCCTCTTCGGGTCGCGCGGGGCGAGCTGGGTCGATGTCGGGCTGGCCCCGGCTGCGACAGTCGATTCCATTGCGGACGCGCTCGCCCAGCGCCTGACCTTCGAGCCGTTCGTGCTCACGGACCGGGCCGACCTGGCCACCTCGCTGCGGGCCTCGACGGCGGGTTTTGAGGCACTCACCGCCCTCATCGCGGCAGTGACCCTGTTCGGCGGCGCCTTCCTGATCTTCAACACGCTGTCGATGACCCTGTCCGAGCGAGTTCGCGAGATTGGCCTGCTGCGCGCGGCCGGCACGACCCGCCGGCAGGTGCATCGCCTCGTCCTGGTCCAGGCACTCATCCTGGGTGTGGCCGGCTCGTTCCTGGGACTCGCCCTCGGCTTTGGCCTGTCAGTCCTGATTGCCCGGAACGTCGGCTCCCTGGTCGACGCGGGGGGGCCGATCGACGGTCCGGTCGTCCCGCCGCTGGGTATCCTGCTGGCCGCGCTCGTGGGGATCCTCGTGACGCTCGCCGCCGCCCTCGAACCGGCGATCCAGGCGGGTCGGATCTCGCCGATCGAGGCGCTCCGGCCCGCCCACGCGGGGCGCCATTCGGTCGTGAGCCAGCTGCGCTGGCTGGGCGCCGTGGTCGTGACCGTGGGAGTAGCCGGACTTGCCCTGTGGCCGATCGCCCTCGGGCCGTTCGGCCTGGGTGGCGCCGGGAACGGCGCGGCCGGCATCGCCCGCCCGATCCTCGTCTACGGGATCCTCCTGGTCGTGACCCTGCTGACCCCGCTCATCCTGGGCCCCCTGGGACGGATTGCCAGCCTGCCATTCGCCCTGTTCCTGCCCGCCGAGGCGCGCCTCTCGCGTGGATCGCTCGCTCGCGACCGGAAGCGAACTGCGCTTACCGTCGGCGCGCTGACGATCGGGCTGGCGATGATCGTGGCCCTCGGCGGCCTCGCCGGCACTGCTCACGCCGCTACGGACGCCTGGCTCACCGATGTGATCCCGGGCGACCTCGTGGCCACCTCCATCCGGCCGATTGCCGCCGGCGAGGGTGTTGCCCAGCAGCTCGCCGCCGTCGCCGGCGTGGCCCGCGTGAGCCCAATTGCACGTTTCTCGGTTGCGTTCCGCGGCGTGCGAGTCGATGCCGCAGCCGTCGTCGGCAGCGACCTCGCGGCGGACGGCCGGTTGACCTTCGTGGCCGGCGATCGCCGGGCCGCCTTGGCGGCACTCGACGTCGGAGGCTCGACGATCGTGCCCCAGGCCGTCGCCCAAGACTTCGGCCTGCAGGTCGGGGACACGCTCCAGCTGCCGATCGGCGGTGGCGAGGCCATCGAGGAGCGGATCGTGGGCATCGTCGCCCGCGGCCTGCCCGGCCAGTCAGGTGAGTCGGTCCTGCTCGGTTGGTCCGACGCCACGAGCCACTTTGGCGTCCTGGGCGCGGACGCCTTCGCGATCCGCTTCGTGCCCGGCCAGGCGGGTGCAGCCGAGCCCGCGGTCGCCTCCGCGGCCCGCGGGCTGGCCCTCGAACCAACCCCCCTGGCCGGCGTGGCAAGCGCGATCAACGATGCGTTCGGGCGGCTGTTCAGCCTGTTCGACGCCCTTGCCATCCTGGCCGTCGTCATCGCCGGGCTGGGGATCGTCAATACCCTGACGATGAACGTGTATGAACGCGTCCGGGAGATCGGCATCCTGCGCTCCGCCGGGATGACTCGCCGCCAGGTCTGGCGGATGGTGGTGGTGGAGGCGGGCACGATGGGCGTCGTGGGGGCGTTCCTGGGCTGCCTCGCCGGGGTGATCCTGGGCTTTGCCCTGGGCGGCATCGCGGGGCTGGCGAGCCCGGCCGGTGGGCCGACGATCCCCTGGCTGACCATCGGCCTGGCGGCGGTCTTCGGCATCGGGATTGCGATGCTCGCGGCCTTCCAACCGGCCCGCATGGCCAGCCGGATCGCCATCGTCCGGGCGGTCCAGTTCGAGTAGGCCGGCCCGATCGGGTGCCTGCTAGACTCGGGCCGCCGATCACCGCCGAACGGTGACGTCGTGGAGAGCCCCAACGTGATCGTGACCCCGCGCCTGAACCGATTGCCCGCCGCCGAGCGAGGGATCACGATCGGCGATTTCCTCGTGCCGGTGACCCTCGGCGAGCGGATCAGCGCTCGCGCCCGGCACGTGGCGCTGATGATTGCCGGCGCCCTGTTCATCGCGATCACGGCGCAGCTGGTCATTCCGCTGACGCCCGTGCCGATCACCGGCCAGACCCTGGGCGTGCTCCTCGTCGGCGGAGCGCTCGGGGCCAAGCGCGGCGGGTTCTCGGTCCTGCTGTACGTGCTGCTGGGCTTCTTCCTGCCCTTCTACGCCGGCCAGGCCCATGGGGTCGAGCACATCATCGGGTCGACCGGTGGGCACCTGGTCCTGGGCGCGACGGGCGGCTACCTCGTGGGCTTCGTCTTTGCCGGGGCCATCGTCGGTCGCCTTGCCGAGCTCGGCTGGGACCGCAACTTCCTGGGCGCGGTCGCCGCGTTCGTCGTCGGCAACCTGGTGATCTACGCGATCGGCGTGCCCTGGCTGATGCTGGCCACGGGCCTCGGCATCAACGCCGGGATCGCCGCGGGCCTGACGCCATTCCTGCTCGGTGACGCGCTCAAGATCGTGCTGGCCGCCGGGCTCTTCCCGGCAGCCTGGTGGATCGTGGGCCGCCGGCCGGCGGAGCGCTAGCTCCGGACCGCCCGGCCCAGGCTCCGGTACGACGCGCCGAGCAGGCGGGCAACCTCGGGCCAGTACGTCCGGCCGGCGCCCGTTGGGCCCTCCGGATCGGCCGTCGCACCGCGATCTCGAACTTCGGCGGCCGCGCCGCGCAGCCGGCCCGCTTCGCTGACCGCGTCGAGGGGAACGTCGTAGAGCGCGGCGTAGAGGCGGGCGATCGATTCACCGGCAGCCGTGCCGGCCGCAAGGCCGATCTCGCGGCGCACCACCCACCAGCGGAGCTCCTCGTGGGCAACCGTCTCGAGATCAACTGACGTCGGCAGGCCGAGCGCGCGGTAGCCCCGGGCGACGTCCGGCGCAAAGCGGTCGTAGTCGCCCGTGGAGCGGGCGAACCCGACAGCGGCCCTGGTCAGCAGGCCGGCCGCATAGACCGCCCGGGGCCAGGAGATCCGGGCCTGTTCACGGAGCGCCATGACGAGCGTACCGAAGAGGCGGGCCGGCTGGCGACGGTAGTACGCCTTCCACATCCGCAGCTCGAGGAGCGCCAGCCGGTCGGGATCGAAGTCGGTCCCCCAGCGCGCGACCGACCTCTCGGGCCGTTCGTTGACTCCTTCCACGCCACCCTCCTGCCGGACCCGGCCCGCTACGATGCGACCAATGCTCGCCCGATTTTCCGTCATGGCCGACTCCACCGTCGCCGATGCGCAGCTGCGCGTGGACCGGATCAACGATCAGGGCCTGTACGGTCCTGGCAGCGAGGCCTGGCGGCTGAACCGGGAGGCGCTGCTGCTGCTGGGCGCGGGTCCCCGGGCGCTGCTCATGCAGGTGGCCCACCCGCTCGTGGCCGAAGGCGTGGCCCAGCACAGCGACTTCCGCGAGGATCCCTGGCGACGCCTGCGGGCGACGCTGCACAGCTACCTCACGATCGTCTATGGGACGACGGCCGAAGCCCGCGTCGAAGTCGCCCGACTCAATCGATTCCACCGGACGATCCGCGGGCCGGTCCGCGATCCCGCGGCGGCCCGGCTGCTGGGTTCGGAGTACCGGGCGCGGGACCCACAGCTGTCCCTGTGGGTCCATGCAACGCTGATCGATGCCACGCTCGTGGCCCACGACCAATGGATCGGCCGGCTGACCCACGCCCGGCGGCGACGCTTCTACGCGGAGACGCTGCCGATCGGCCGAGCCTTTGGCGTCCCCGCGGCTCTCCTGCCGGCCGACATTGACGCGTTCGACGCCTACGTGAAGGCGATGATCGCGCCCGCTGGGCCGGTCCAGGTTGGGCCGATCGCCCGTGAGCTTGCCGGCGCGATCCTGCGCCCGCCGCTCGGTCCTCTGCACCCGATCCTGGCCGGGATTCCGAGCGGCTTCTACGCCTGGACGTTGTGGCCGGCCGTGGGCCTCCTGCCCGACTCGATCCGAGCCGGCTACCAATTGCCGTGGGGTCCTCGCGAACGAGCGATCTCGGCCTGGCTGACCAGCGGCTACCGTGCCTGGCGACCGGTGTTGCCCGTCCGATGGCGGACGATGCCCTGGGCGCTGCGGGCCGACGCCCGGGTCGCGGCCACGGTCGCCGACTGGTGAGCGCCGCCGCCCAGCCGCTCATCCTGGCGATCGACCTCGGGACGACGGACGTGAAGAGTGGCCTGTTCACCATGGACGGCCGCCTCGCCGGCATCGCCCGGGCCGGCTACCCCACGATCCGGGCGGCGCACGGGATGGCCGAACAGGATCCTGATGCCTGGTGGGCCGCGATCACGCGGACGATCCACGACCTCGCCGCGGAGAGCTCGTCCGGCGACCTTGGCGAGGTCCGCGCGATCTGCTGTGTCGGCCAGGGGCCGACGCTCGTGCCGACCAATTCGGCGGGCATCGCCGTCGGTCCGGCCGTGACCTGGCTCGACACCCGGGCGGCTGCCGAGGTTGGCGAGCTCGCCGGCCTGACCGGGCGGTTCAGCTGGGAGCTGGGTGTCCTGCCAGCCGCGCTGCACCTCGAGCGCCACGCGCCCGAGCTCCTCGGGCCGGCCACCTGGTACCTCAACGCCTGGGAGGCGATCGCCTGCCGGATGACCGGGGTGGCCGCCGAGACCCGTCTGCACGGGCAGCTCCGGGCGAATCCCGGGGATGTCGCAGCGTCCGGGATCCGGCTCGATCGCCTGCCGCCGGTGATCGAGGCCGGCCGCCGCCTGGGCGATCTTCTCGGCGGCCCGGCCGCCGACCTGGGCCTGCCGGCCGGCACCCCGGTCGTGGCCGGGATGGTGGACGCCTACGCCAGCTTCTTCGGGGCCGGTCTCCTGGCAGCCGGCGATGCCGTTGACACCGGCGGCACCTCGGGCGGATTTGCCGTCTACGCCGACAGCGCCCTGCCTGTGCCTGGAGCCTTCTGTGCGCCGGCGCCCATCGATGGCCTGTGGGTGCTGGGCGGGGCGATGAACGCGACCGGCAAGGCGCTCGACTGGTTCGGCGGGATCGTCGGCGGCGGAATGACGATCGAATCGCTGCTCGCTGAGGCCGCCCTCGTTCCGGCCGGGTCAGATGGGCTCGTCTTCCTGCCCTACCTGGCGGGAGAGCGCTCGCCCATCTGGGATCCAGAGGCCCGGGGCGCGTTCGTCGGCCTCACCCTCGGCCATACCAGGGCCCACCTCGCCCGGGCCGTCGTCGAAGCGGCTGCGCTCGCCCTGCGCCAGGTGATCGAGCCGATCGCGGCCGCCGGGGCGGTCGTCCACGAGCTGCGGGTCAGCGGCGGACCGGCCCAGAATCTCGCCTGGAACCAGCTCAAGGCGGACGTCACGGGCCTCGTTGTCGCCGTCCCCCGGATCGCGGAAACCGCTGTCCTGGGCGCCGCGATCACGGCCGCCTGCGGGATCGGGGTGTACCCGGACCTCGCCGTGGCGACGCGCTCGATGGTGGCGATCCAGCAACGGCTGGAGCCAGATCCCACGCGCCGGGCCGTCTATGATGAGGCATTCGGCACCTACGTCGACCTGTATCCGGCGCTTGCCGGTGCCTTCCACCGGCTGGCCATGTTCGACGTGCCAACTGGTTGGCCAGTCAACGACTCGTGATAGATTCTGGGTGGCCTTCGGGGCAGGGTGCGATTCCCGACCGGTGGTAGTCCCGGGTCAATGACCCGGGGAGCCCACGAGCGGCCCGTCGAGTGACGGGTGCCAGCAGATCCGACGGTCGCCGAGCAACGGCGAGCGAGACGGAGCCGACGGTACAGTCCGGATGAAAGAAGGCCGCGGCGTGTCACGTCCACCGGGCGCGGCCGTCGCGGTTCGGATGCGTCCCGAAGCCTGCATTGAGGTGACGCGGCGCGATGGACCTTCCCAGTCAGCTTCCAACCCGACGATCGTCCCGCGGGCGCGGGCGCGGGCGCGGCCTTCGTTCCGGCCTGCCGGCCCTTCTCGCTGTCCTCGTCATCGTGGTCGCTGCCTGTGGGCCGAACGCGGCGACGTCTCCGGCCGGCGGCGCGAGCCCGGCCACGTCGCCGTCGAGCGGCGCCTCCGCCCCGAGTATCCCGGCGGGGCCGACCGGTACGCTCACGGTGGGCCTGTCGGCCGACGCGGAGTCCATGGACCCCTACCGGGTCTACCAGAACGCGGGCTTCTCGGTGATGTATGCGATCTTCGACACGCTGGTCACGATCGCCCGGGATGGCTCGCTTGGTCCTGGGCTGGCTGATTCGTGGACCTCGCCCGACGCGCAGACGCTCGTCCTGAAGCTCCATCCAGGCGTGACGTTCCAGGACGGCGAGCCGTTCGACGCGGCGGCCGTGCGCTTCTCGCTCTACCGGATCGCCGATATCGATCCGGCGACGATCAAGCCCTACCCGGTTGGCGACAGCCATCGGCTGAATTCGGCGTTCGCCTCGAACTTCGCGTCACTCGCCAGCGTCGACGCCGTGGACCCGTTGACAGTTGAGCTCCACCTGGCCCAGCCCGATTCAGGCCTCCTCGGCAACCTCGGGACGCTCCAGATGGTGCCGCCCCGGTACTACGCCCAGGTGGGCGACGCGGGCTTCGCCCAGAAGCCCATCGGGACGGGCCCGTTCAAGTTCGTGGAGTGGGTCAAGGATGACCACATCACGCTCGAGGCCAACCCGGACTACTGGAACAGCCCGCGGGGCAAGGCGCTCGTCGCGAAGGTGATCTTCCGGCCGATCCCCGATTCCGCTACCCGGATCAGCGAGCTCGCCACCGGCGGGATCCAGATCATGGAGGACCTGCCGCCGGACCAGGCGGCCCAAGTGAAGGCGGCGGGCGACCAGGCGGTCTACCTCTCCGATGCCCATTCCCTGGCGATCTGGCTGACCACCGACAAGGGCGGCAGTCTCGCCAGGAATCCGGGCGACCAGGCAACGGCGATCACGGCCCTTGCCAACCCGGCCGTCCGCCGGGCGCTCAACATGGCGATCGATCGCAAGACGCTCGTCGCGACCCTCCTCGACGGGTACGGTGAGCCGATGAACTCGCTCTGGGTGAGTGGCGACAAGGGCTTCGACCCAAGCCTGCCAGCGATTCCGTTCGACCCTGCCCAGGCCCGCCAGATCCTCACCCAGCAGGGCTACCCGAACGGCTTCTCGGTGACCATGGACATCTGTACCTGCGACAGCTCGGCGATCTACGAGGCGGTCGCGGCGATGCTCGCCAATGTCGGCGTCCGGGTGACCCTCAAGCCGGCCGAGCTCAGCCAGTTCAACGACGCCTGGGGCAAGGGCGATACGAACCCGATGCGCGGCGCTCGCCTTGGCTTTCCCGTCGATCCGAACACCGAGCTCTACCTGTGGCTGTACTCGGGTGGCTTCCTCAGCCGCTACAAGGATCCGGCCGTCGATGGCCTGATCAACCAGCAGGCCGGCTTGCCCACCGACGACTATGGCCCGGCGCGGGTCTCGATCCTGCGCCAGATCGCCGTCCTGGCCCAGCAGGACCCGCCGGCGATCTTTCTCGTCGGCCAGGGCAGCCTGTACGGCACGGTGGGCGCCGGCCTGACCTGGCAACCCAACGTCCAGGGCTACATCCCGGTCACCAACGTGAGCTTCACGCCTTGAGCCCTCGCCGTCGATAGGGCGTCGGCGCACCGCAACCTGGGCCAATGTCTCGCAACCTGATGGCAACCATGGCCGAGACGATGTAGGCTTCCCCGGACTGCGAAAGCCGACTTCCCGAAGCCCGCTGCGGGCCCGAGGTACGCGCGGCCGGTCGACCATCGCCGATCTGGATCGGCCTGGCCGATGCGGGCTGCCGCCGAACGGGAGTAGATCGTGAGTCCCACCCAGTCAACCACCAAGGCGCCATCGATCGGTAGCGTCCTGCGTGCCAACCTGTCGGCTGCCGAGCTCTACGAGGATGCGATCCGGGCGGGCGAAGGCCTCGTGGCGGCCGAAGGTCCGCTCGTCGTCCGGACGGGTCGCCACACGGGTCGCTCACCCGAGGACAAGTTCATCGTGCGCGAGGCGTCGAGCGAGGCCAAGATCGGCTGGGGCGCCGTGAATCGCCCGATCTCCGAGGCGAACTACGAGCGACTTCGGGCGCGCCTGCTCGCCTACACCGCGAACCGGCCGATGTATGCCCAGGACCTGTTCGTCGGCGCGGCCCTCGAGCACCGGCGCTCCCTGCGCGTGTACACCGAGACGGCCTGGGCCAGCATCTTTGCCCGCAACCTCTTCCGCCGGCCCACGGCCAGCGACCTCGCGTCGTTCGTGCCGAACTTCACGATCCTCAACGTGCCTTCGTTCAAGGCCGATCCCACGACCGAGGGCACCCGCACGGAGACGGCGATCCTCCTCCACCTCCGGCGCATGGAGATCCTCATCGTGGGCACCGAGTACGCCGGCGAGATCAAGAAGGGTGCCTTCACGGTCATGAACTACCTCATGCCCGATGAGGGGATCCTGCCGATGCACTCGTCGATCAACGTTGGCAAGGACGGCGATCCGGCGATCTTCTTCGGGCTGTCGGGGACCGGCAAGACCACCCTGTCGGCCGATCCCGAGCGCAGCCTGATCGGCGACGACGAGCATGGCTGGGGCGACGACGGCGTCTTCAACTTCGAGGGCGGCTGCTATGCCAAGACGATCCGCCTCTCGCCGATGTACGAGCCCGACATCTTCTCGACCACCAAGCGCTTCGGAACGATCCTCGAGAACGTCGACCTCGACCCAGTCACCCGGCAGCTCAACCTGGATTCGGATCGTTTCACCGAGAACACCCGGGGCGCCTACCCGCTCGAGTTCATCGGCAATGCCGATCCGACCGGCATCGCCGGCCAGCCGCGCAACGTGGTCCTGCTCACGGCGGATGCCTTTGGCGTCCTGCCTCCAATCGCCCGGCTCAGCCACGACCAGGCGGCCTACCACTTCCTGAGCGGCTACACGGCCAAGCTGGCCGGCACGGAGATCGGCGTGAAGGAGCCCAGGGCCACCTTCTCGACCTGCTTTGGGGCGCCGTTCATGCCTCGGCCGCCAAGCGAATATGCCGCCCTGCTCGTCGAGCGACTGGCCCGCTGGGACGTGCCCGTGTGGCTGGTCAACACCGGTTGGACCGGGGGACCCTATGGAACCGGCGAGCGGATGAACATCGGCCACACCCGGTCGATGGTCCGGGCCGCTCTCAAGGGCGAGCTCAACGACGTCCCGACTGTTGTCGACGAGCGCTTTGGGCTGGCCGTGCCGGCGACCTGCCCGGATGTGCCGGCAGAGTTCCTCCAGCCGCGCAACACCTGGCAGGATCGCGACGCGTACGATCGTGCCGCCACGAAGCTCGCCCGGATGTTCGCCGAGAACTTCGAGGCGTACGCCGGCCTGGTCCCCGAGAGCGTCCGGGCGGCTGGGCCCAGAATCGACTGACCAGGCTCGACTTGAGCGGAAGGGAGTAACCCCGGATGGCCCGCCACAAGGTGACCGTTGTCGGCGCCGGCAATGTCGGTGCGACCACCGCCCAGCGGATCGCCGAGGCCGGCCTGGCAGATGTGGTCCTGATCGACATCGTCGAGGGTCTCCCCCAGGGCAAGGCCCTCGACCTGGCCGAGGCGGCTCCGGTCGTCGGCCATGACTCCCGAATCGTCGGCACGAACGACTACGCCGACACCGCGGGCTCGGACATCGTCGTCGTGACCTCGGGCCTCGCCCGGCAGCCCGGCATGAGCCGCGACGACCTGCTCGCGAAGAACGCGGGCATCGTGCGGTCCGTCGTCCAACAGGCGGCCGCCCAGTCGTCAAACGCGATCCTGATCATCGTCACCAACCCCCTCGACGCGATGTGCCACGTGGCGCTCGAAGCCTCGGGATTCCCACGTGAGCGCGTCCTGGGGATGGCCGGCGTGCTGGATTCGGCTCGCTTCCGCTCGTTCATCGCAGCCGAGCTGGGCGTCTCGGTCGAGGACACCCACGCCTTCGTCCTGGGCGGACACGGCGATACGATGGTCCCCCTGCCGCGCTACTCGACCGTGGCCGGTGTGCCAATCACCGAGCTGATGAGCGCGGAGCGGGTCGCCGCCCTGTGCGATCGAACGGCGAACGGGGGGGCCGAGGTCGTGGCCCTGCTCAAGACCGGCTCGGCGTACTACGCCCCGGCGGCGTCGGCGTTCGAGATGGTTGATGCGATCCTGCGCGACCGGATGCGCGTGCTGCCATGCGCCGTGCTGCTCGACGGGGAGTTCCATACGACCGGGCTGTTTGTGGGGGTCCCGGCGATCCTCGGCGCGGGCGGCCTGGAGCGTGTGCTCGAGATCGAGCTACGACCCGACGAGCAGGCCGCCTTCGACCATTCGGCCGCGGCCGTCCGCGAGCTCGTCGACGCCCTGGCCAAGCTGTAGCCGGCATCTTGCCGGCGAGCGTCTGACTGCCTAGACTGCGGGCCATGTTCGGACGGATCGGTCGCCAGACGGCCATCACAATCGCGGCGGGTGTGCTCCTGGCGGCCTGCTCCGCCTCCGTCGCGCCCACGACCAGCCCGCCGAGCGGCCAGGCGACGACGGGCCCGAGCGCCGGGTCCTCCTTCGCGCCTTCCGCTGGACCGGTCACGAGCCCGGTCGCACCATCGTCGCCGGCTGCCGGCGCCGGCAGCCCTGGACCGGGTGAGAGCGCCGGCGACATCGACCCATGCAGCCTGCTCACGCCGGCCGATCTGACTCGGCTCAATGGCGAAACGTATGGGCCAGGTGTGTCCCACACGTCAGCGAAGGCTCGACTCTGCGTCTGGCAGAACTCGTCGGGCAGCATGACAATCGAGTTGGCCGAGGGCGGTGCTGATCGCTACGCTGCGGGCAAGGCCTCCCTTCAGAGCGAGGGCTTCTCGCTGAAGGACATCCCGACGGTCGCTGATGCCGCCTTCATCGCCCGACATGCCAGCCCATCCTCGACGGGGGGGATCTACGTCCAGGATGGCGACACATTGTTCAACATCGTCTACCTCCACGGAACCGTGCCCACCGACGGCCAGCTGACGGTCGCGGCCCTGGAGGTTGTTGGCCAGCTGCCCTGAGCCAGGGAGCCTGAGGGGGCACATCTGCGGCGTTGGCGCGTCTGCGGCGTTGGCGGCCTGGCGGCGTTGGCGGACCGGCGCGGCGGCGCCCCCCGGAGGAGCCGCGCCCGGGTC
>JBEPUS010000048.1:0-14166 GCA_041691435.1 Chloroflexota bacterium | reverse complement strand
GATCGTCCCACGACTGTATCGTTTCGAGCGTGCCCGGCGGTCTTGCCGGCCCGCAATCCGGCCGGCGTCACGACGGTGCCCAGTGGGGCGAGGAGATCCTCGGCCAGCTCGGCGAGCAGGGCCCGGCGTTCGTCCCGGTCGTCGATCGTCCCGATCGGCGCGAGGAGCCGAGCGTGATCCCAGGCCAGCTGGCTGGCCCCCGGGCGGCGCACGACGTCGGCCACGGCCAGGGCAATCGCCGGGCCCGGGGCGACGGCCCAGGCGCCGCCGGCAACGACGATCAGGTCGGGCGCGGGCAGGCTGCCGACCTCCGGGGTCGCCTCGACGAGCCGTTCGAGGGCGGCCCGGGCTGCGGCGTAGCGAACGACAGCTCCGGCCCCGTGGGCCTCACCCCACGGCGTCAGGCGCAGCTCGCGCAGTCGATCACGCATCCGGTGGCGATCGAGGGCGATCGACGACCAGGCCAGGACGCCGTCCACGAGGGCATCGTCCGGCTCACCGGCCGGAACGAGGCCGGCCGCATCCACGTAGGCCGGCGGAGCCTCGAGTCCGTCGGGCCCGGCCAGGACCCGAACGCCCGCCGTCAGCCCGATCTCCACCAGCTCGACCCGGCGATCGATGATCGCCGCCAGGTCGGTCACGGCGCGCACGATCGCATGGCGGCCATCGGCGGCGGTGGGGTTGATGGCATCGAGCAGCTGGCGCAGCCCGGACCCGGGCGAATCGCCGGCCGTGGCCGCCGGCCCGAATGGCGGCGGGGCACCGTCTGCGTCGGCGGCGAAGCGACTCGCCTCGGTGCGCAGGAGGCCGGCCAGGACGACCGGCCGGGCGGGATCACGGCCGGCCACGGCGGCTCCGAGGGTGGCCAGGGCGGCCACCGCGGCTCGCGGGTCGAGGGCCGGCGACTCGCCCGCCGCCAGCACGATCGCCGCGACATCGCGATCCAGGGCCAGGCGGGCCATCGCCACCGGATCCGACAGCTCGAGGCTCAGCCCGGCCGCACGCCAGCCGGCCGTGACGGCGAGGCGCTCGACCGCCGCCCGCTCGCGCTCGCTGGTGGCCAGGATCGCCAGCCGGGGCAGCGCTCCCGTCCGCGCCGTCAGGCGGGGCAGGTCGGCCGGCGCGGCCGGGTCGAGACCGATCTCGGCGCCGAGATCGGGGTCGGCCGACATCAGCCGGGCGACGAGCCCAGCCAGGAGGCCATCGTGATCCGTGCCGGCCGGGGCAGCTTCATCCGCGAGCAGCCGCCAGCGCCCATTGATCCGGCCAAGGAGGGCCGCCGACGAGGTTGCCGACCCGAGGTCGAGCGCGAAGAGGGCGCGCGGTTCGGTGGTCACCCACCCATGCTACCCGGGTGCACCTCCCCCGGTGTCCGGGCGCACCATCGCCGCGCGGGCCGCCCGCTCGATCAGGCGTCGAGCGTGTCGTCCTCGTCCCATTCCTCGAGCCGCTCGATGAGCTGCTCGATCCCGATGTCGTCGGCCAGCAGCTCCGTCGCCGAGCTCACCTCGCCCCCGAAGAGGCCGTGGAGGGTGGGGTCGAAGAAGAGCATCGCGTTGCTGCCCAGCGGACGGTACGGCCGGCTGGCGTTGAGGAAGTAGACCGCCGGAGCCGCCAGGCCGCGCAGGTGGATCTCCCGGGCGACTCGATCGACGAGCTCGTCGCGCTGCTCTTCGGTCCGCTCGGGGGGCAGCATCATCGCTCGCGGCCCACTGTCGTTGCGGCCGCCAGGCCGAGATCCAGATGCCCCTCCGGGACGGCGTCGAACTCGATCGCGTCAGCGCCCGCGCGCTTGACCGCTCGCCCGACGCCGACCTCCAGGTCGCAGATATCCCCGTTCCAGAGCTGAATCCGAGCCACCAGACCTCCACCCCGCCAGCGTCCGCGCGCCCAGCGGTACCAGCCCGGCATGGTACACCCGGGGCAACCGCCGAGCCATGCTGGTTACGACTTCCCAGGAGATCGTGGTGCGAGCCCGCGCCACGTCGCGGGCCGTGATTCGGTCCTCGCCCTGCTCCCCGATGAGCACGAATTCGTCATCCACGCCGACTGCCGGACCGGGCACGTCCGTGACGTCGGCCATCACTGCATCCATCGCCACGGTCCCCACCAGTGGGACGCGCACGCCGCGGACAAGGGCCTCCGCCCGGTTGGAGCTGGCCCGCGACCAGCCGTCGCCATAGCCCAGCGGCAAGGTCGCAATCCGGCTGGGACGGGTGGTGGTGAAGCTGGGTCCATAGCTGATTCCGCTGCCGGCCGGCAGGTCGATCACCCGGACCGGCCGGGCATGGAGGGACATCACCGCCTGGAGGCCGGCCGCCGGGGATCCGGCGAGCCGGTCGGGCGGCAGGTCATCCGGCGGCAGGCCGTACAGGGCCAGGCCGATCCGGACCCCGTCGAGCAGTGGCCCGTTGCCGGTCAGCAGGCCACCACTGGCACTCAGGTGCCGGCGCGGAATCCGGAAGCCGTCTGCGCCGAGGAGGTCCAGCGCCGATTGGAACCGGTCGGCCTGGCCGCTGGACCGGACGGCATCCACCGGCGCCTGGAGGTGCGACCAGACCCCGCCCAGGCGGACCCCGGGCGCCTTGGCGATTCGGCCGGCGACCTCGGCCGCCTCAACGGGCAGGATGCCCGCCCGGCCCAGGCCGGTCTCGAGCTCGAGGTGGACCTCCAGCTGGTGGGGAGCGTGGCGCCGGCCGCCGTTGCGGGCGGCGTCCCGCGCGGCAGCGACCGCAACGAGGGTCCGCTCGAGGAGGACCTGGTCCCCGACGGTCACGGCAATCCTGCGCCGGCCGGCCTCGGCGGCATGCTCGGCGGGCACCGGGAACAGGACGAGGATCGGCAGGCGCAGGCCGGCCTCGCGCAGCTCAACGGCCTCGTCGAACGTCGCCACCGCGAGGCCGTCCGGGCCGCGTGGTCCGGCTTCGAGCGCTCGCCCGATCGGCACCGCGCCATGGCCGTAGGCGTCGGCCTTGAGGACGACGTCGAGGCGCGTACCGGCCGGGATGGCCCGGCGCAGGACGTCCAGGTTCGCAGCGAGCCGGCCGAGGTCGATCTCGAGCCACGCGCTGCGGGGCAGCCTGGCCGGAGCCAGCCACGGCGCGCCTTCGCGCGCAGACGGACCGGTCAGCTCGGACTCCCTGCGGGGCGGACCCCGAAGCCCAGCTTGCGCTCGGCAGTCCGCCGGGCCCGGGCCGCCCCGAGCCGCTTGCGGGCGAGGGCGATCTCGAATGGCAGGTCCGAGGCGAGCAGGCCGGAATCGCCGAGCCGGTCGCGAATCGACTCGCCGGCCGTGCCGTGCAGGAAGACCCCGAGACGGGCCGCAGCATACGGTTCGACATGCTGGGCAAGGAGCGCCCCGATCGTGCCGCTCAGGACATCGCCCGTGCCGCCGGTGGCCATCGCCGGGTTCTCGAAGGTCGCCCGGGCGAGGCGTCCGTCGGGTGCCGCGACGACGGTCCGGGCACCCTTGAGGACGACGACCTGGCCCCAGCGCTGGGCAGCGTCGGTGGCGGCGGCTGCCCGCGCGGCGTCGTCGTCGAGCAGGTCGCCATCAGCACCGGCGGCCACGCCGCTGGCCGCCCGCAGGCGGGCGAACTCGCCCGTATGGGGGGTCAGGACGCAGGCGCGCCGGACGCCGAGCCACCACTCGTCCACGGCAGCCAGCGAACGAAGGGCCTCGGCATCGACGACGGCCGGCGGCGTGCCATCCTCGTCGACGGCGAGCAGGCGCCGGATCAGCTCAACGGTCGCGAGGCCTGGGCGGAGGCCCGGTCCCACGACGAGGGCATCGTGTTCGTGGTCGAGGATTCGGGCCAGGGCATCCTCCGGTTCGACCTCCTCGACGTCGTCCTCGGGCAGGCCCATCGTCGTCGCGTCGACGACCTTGGCCGCAAACAGGGGTTGGAGCGACTCGGGCACAGCGAGGGCAACGAGGCCCGCCCCGGCCCGGCCGGCGGCCACGCAGACAAGCAGCGCCGACCCTGCGTAGTCGAGCGAGCCGGCGACGACGAGGAGCCGCCCGAAGGTGCCCTTGTGGCCGCGGACGGGCCGCTCGGGCAGCAGCGCACCGGCGGTCGCATCGTTGAGCTCCTCGATCGGTCCGGGCTCAGGCGCCACGCGAATTCTCCTCCTGGATCGCCTTGAGCCGGTCCATCCGGGCCAGGATCCGTCGCTCGCGGTCCTCGAGACGGGCCTCGATATCGGGCGGAAAGACGTACCGGCCGCCCACCGTGCGCACGCCGAAGGCGATCGCCACAGCGTATTCGGCCTCGTGGCTGATCGAGACCGCGATCCGGCCCATGCCCAGCTGCTCGGCGCGTTGCGCTGCACGGTCATGCAGGCGAACCGACGGCTGGCCCGTCGGCAGCCGCTCGATCTCGATCTCCTTCCAGCCGATCCCGCGCACGCCCAACCCGAGGACCTTGCTGACGGCCTCCTTGGCGGCCCAGCGGCCAGCCATCGTCTCGGGCCGGCCGCGGACGTAGCCGCGTTCCGCTGGCGTCAGGACGCGATTCGAGAACCGGTCGCCGAACTTCGCCAGTGCCGCCCGGATCCGGTCGATCCGGATGATGTCGATCCCGAGCTCGGTCGTCCCATCCGGGACCGCCGGGACCGTCGCCATCGCTACTCGACCGTGACGGACTTCGCGAGGTTGCGCGGCTGGTCGACGTCCGTACCCCGGGCGACGGCCGTGTGGTAGGCGAAGAGCTGCAGGGGAATCACGGCGAGGATCGGGCTGAGGACCTCGTCCGTATCGGGGACCCAGCAGACCTCGTCGGCGAACCGCTCGATCTGGGGATCGCCCTCGGTCGCCACGGCGATCACCCGGGCGTCACGCGCCCGGCCCTCCATCACGTTGCTGATGACCTTGTCGTAGACCGCGGAGCGGGTCGCCACGGCGACGAGCGGGCACTCGGCGTCGAGCAGCGAGATCGGGCCGTGCTTCAGCTCGCCCGCGGCGTAGCCCTCGGCATGGACGTAGCTGACTTCCTTGAGCTTGAGCGCCCCTTCGAGGGCCGCCGGATAGCCGTAGCCGCGGCCGATGAACATGAAGCCGCGCGAGTTGACGTAGCGCCGGGCGAGGTCGGCAATGCCGGCGTTGAGGTCGAGGGTCCGCTGGGCGGCCTCCGGCAGCGCGCGCAACGCCCGGGCGAGCTCGACCTCGCGATCGGGCGACAGCTGGCCACGCGCCTTGGCGATGGCGGCGGCCAGGATGACCAGGGTGGTCACCTGGGTCACGAAGGTCTTCGAGGCCGCGACAGCGACCTCCGGCCCGGCCTGCAGGAAGAGGACGGCGTCCGACTCCCGGGTGATCGCCGAGCCGACGGTATTGGTCACTGCGATCACCGGGCAGCCCTTCTGGCGGGCGAAGCGGGTCGGGGCGATCGTGTCGGCGGTCTCCCCGGACTGGGTGACAGCGATCACGAGGGTCTCGGAATCGAGCGGTGGCGGGCTGTAGCGGAACTCCGAGCCAACGGTGGCCCGTGCCGGCAGGCCGGTCCAATCCTGGAGCGCGGCGGCCCCGATCAGGGCCGCGTAATAGGCCGTCCCGCAGGCGACGAGTTCGATCCGCCGGATCCCGGCCAGCCGCTGTCCGAGGCCGGCCAGCTCGTCGACCACGATCTCGTCCAGGCGGCTCACCCGGCCGGCGATCGACTGGCGGAGTGCCGTCGGTTGCTCGTGGATCTCCTTGAGCATGAAATGATCGAAGCCACCCTTCTCGGCGGCGGCCGCCGTCCAGGTGATGGTGGTCACGGCCCGCTCGATGGGCCGGCCGCCGACATCGGTGATCTTCACGCCCCACGGGCGCAGATCGGCCACGTCGCCTTCCTCGAGGAAGATCACCTGGTCGGTGTGGGCGAGGATCGCCGCGACGTCACTGGCGAGGAACGTCTCACCGTCGGCCAGGCCAACCACGAGGGGCACGTTCTGGCGGGCGCCGACCAGCCGGTCGGCCTCGCCGCGGTGCATCACCGCGAGCGCGTAGGCCCCTTCGATCAGGCGCAGCGCTGCCCGGGTGGCATCGGCAATGTCGCCGGTGTAGGCCTCTTCGATCAGGTGGGCGATCGCCTCGGTGTCCGTCTCCGAGGTCAGCGTGTGGCCGCGCTCCTCGAGTCCGTCGCGGAGCTCGCGGAAGTTCTCGATGATCCCGTTGTGGATCACGGTGATCTCGCCGGTGCAATCCTGGTGGGGATGGGCATTCAGGTCGTTCGGCCGGCCGTGGGTCGCCCAGCGCGTGTGGGCCAGGCCGATCGCGGCGTGCGGCGTCCGGTCGGCGATCGCCGTCTGGAGGTTGGCCAGCTTGCCGGCCCGCTTCTCGACGAACATCCGGCCGCTGTCATCGACGAGGGCGATCCCGGCGGAGTCGTAACCGCGGTACTCGAGGCGCTTGAGGCCCTCGATGAGGATCGGGCCGGCCTCGCGGGGACCCGTGTAGCCGACGATGCCGCACATGACTGGTGATCTCTCCGTCGCGCTGGTGGCCCCGGTTCGAACCGGCGCCGGAGCCGGGCTAGTGTAGACGCTCCCCAGCGAGGGTCGCGATCGTGTCGGCCAGCTCGGCCACCAGCCCCGCGTCGGGACCCTCGACCATGACTCGCAGGGCGGGCTCGGTGCCCGATGGCCGGACGAGGATCCTGCCGCCGGTGCCCAGCCGGGCCTGTGCCGAGGCTATCGTCCGGCGGAGGATCGGATCACCCTCCCATTGGTCCTTATGACGAACCCGGACCGCCCGTTGCTCCTGCGGGAAGAGAGGAATTTCGGCAGCCAGCTCAGCGACGCTCCGGCCGGCCCGGCCCAGGACCCCGAGGAGCTCGAGACCGGTGGCCAGGCCGTCGCCCGAGGAGCCGTGATCCAGCACGATCACGTGGCCGCTCTTCTCGCCGCCGAGGTTGGCGTCGTTCACGAGCATGCCCTCGAGGATGTACTTGTCGCCCACGGGCGTGCGCACGACCTGGCCGCCCGCGCCGCCCACGGCGACCTCGAGGCCGCCGTTCGACAGGACGGTCACGACGACGACCCCGTTCTTCAGGGCGCCCCGCCGGATCCGGTCCAGGGCGATCAGGCCGATGAGCTGATCACCGTCCACCACCCGGCCATGGCGATCGACCACGACCAGACGGTCGGCATCCCCGTCGAGCGCGAAACCGAGGTCGGCGCCCCGTTCGGCGACGGTGCGGGCGAGCGCCGCGGGCGCCGTTGCCCCGCAGTCGACATTGATGTTCACGCCGTCGGGCGCGTTGCAGATCACCTCGACGCTGGCACCCGTCGCCGCGAGGATCTCCGGGGCAAAGACGCCGCCCGAGCCGTTGGCGCAGTCGACGACGATTCGCAGGTTGGTCCGGATCGAGGCGGCCAGTGCCAGCCGGGCGGCCCGGTAGCGCTCGAGCAGCTCGGGGGCCGGGCGGACCCGGCCGATCCCGGAGTTGCGTGGGCCGCCGAGCTCCTCCGTCCGCCAGATCAGGGCTTCGAGGGCGTCCTCGCGGTCGTCGTCGAGCTTCATCCCGCGCCGGTCGAGGACCTTGAGGCCGTTGTCCTCGGCCGGATTGTGCGAGGCCGAGACCATGATCCCCGCACCGAAGTCACCGCTCCCGGCCAGGAATGCCAGGGCGGGCGTGGGCAGCGTCCCGGCCAGGTGGACATCCGCGCCCAGGCTGGCCGCGCCGGCGGCAATCGCGGCCACGAACATGTCGCCCGAGCGGCGCGTGTCCTGGCCCACCACCAGCGCCTCGCCGCCGGCGAGGAGCTCATGGGCCGTGGCCCGGCCGAGGGCATACGCCAGGGTTGGCTTGAGATCCACGTTGGCGATCCCGCGGATCCCGTCGGTTCCGAACAGCCGGGCCATCAGGGTCCCGCCGACGGCGTGGGCGCGGCCGAGGGCAGCGGCGTGGCCGGAGCGATCGAGACGGTCACCGAGACCGACTGCGGCGCAAGGCCGACCAGGTTGAGGCTGGCCGGCAGGTTGACCGAGGGGGTGAGGACGTGGACCCCCGGACCCAGGCCGTCGACGTCAACCGTCACCGAGAAGGTCTGTCCATCGATCGCCGCCAGCGCTGCCGGCGAGCCGCCCAGGGTGACCAGGATCTGGTCGACGGACAGGCTGTACAGGCGGTCGTCGCGGGCCCCCGACAGGACGATCCCGGCGCTGAACGTCTGCGACGCGGTGATCGGGGTCAGGTGGACGGTCACCGATACCGTCTTCGAGGCAAGCGTGGTGATCCCCGCCGGGAGCACGAGGTTGACGACCCGGGTGACGTCGCCGGTGGCGCCCGTCAGGTCGATGGAGCCGGTGTCGATCTCGGTCAGCGCGCCGAGCACGGTCGCAGCGCCCTGCACGGTGACCGCGGCCGGCGTGACCGTCACCCCGCTGACGTGGACGCCGCTGCTGGGCACGCCGCTGAACTTGGGGTTGACCGGCAGCGTCCGCGTCTGCTGGCTGCCCACGCTGATCTGGACGCGAATCGTCGCGGGTTCGATGCGCACGGGGCTCAGGACGTTGTTGAGGGCATCGACGGCGACCAGGGGCACGTCCTCGTCGATGTCCAGGCCGGATGGCTGGATGACCACCCGGGCGACGGCCGCGGTTGCCAGGCTGACCACCGAGGCCGGGCCGGAGACCGTCACGGAGGTCGCCGAAAGGACGGGCGGCTGGGGCTGCAGGCCGACCGGGACGTCCCCCTTGACCACCTCGACCGGCACGTTCTTGGTGATCAGCGGATCGAGCTGGACCTGCACGAGCTGGGGGTCGAAGTCCAGGATCTGGACCCGCGGATCGGCGGCCTGGACGTGGACCTGGACCGTCGAGAACGGGGTCCCGGCGAGCGGCGTCGCGGTCGACAGGTCGACCGTCGCGGTGAAGCTCGAGCCGGTCAGCCGGTCGGCGACCTCGGTCGGCGCGAAATAGCGGATGTTCGTGACGTCGCCCAGGTTGCTCAGGAGGTTGTAGGCGCCGGCCGGCTGGTTGGTGGCCACGATGGGAATCCGGCCGGGCCAGACCTGGGCGTTCTGGGACAGCACGAGGCCGGCGTACAGGAACGTGGCCATCACGACCGAAGCCAGCTTGAGCGGCCAGTTGCGGGTGATCCGGGCAATGATCCGGCGAATCGCGAGGGTCACGACGCGGCCGGGCCCGTCGGCGGGGCGGGCGGCAGCGGGGTGTCGTCGGCGACCCGCCGCAGGCGGGCCAGGCGGGCACTGCCCGGGCGCAGGCTGCCCGAGGGCATGTGACCCAGCAGCGAGCGCCGGCCGCCCGAAGAATCGAGCAGGCCGCGCAGGGCGCGCTCGAGCTGGACCGGGTTGAGGTTGCGAACGATCCGGGCGCGCTCCACGAGGCTGGTCTGGCCGGTCTCCTCGGAGACCACCACCACGATCGCATCGGTCTGTTCGGCAATCCCGACCGCCGCCCGGTGGCGCGTCCCGAAGCGCTCGGCCGGCAGGATGGTGGTCTCGGCCAGGGGCAGGACCGCGCCGGCCGCGACCACGGAGTCCCCGCGGATGATCACCGCCCCGTCGTGGAGCGGCGAGCGGGGCATGAAGATCGTGCGCAGCAGGTCCGCCGTGAGGTCGGCGTGGAGCATCACCCCGGTCTCGGCGATCTCGCCGAGGGCCGTCTCGCGCTCGATCACGATGAGGGCACCGTAGTGCTCCGCGGCGAGCAGGCCGCAGGCCCGGGCCACCTCGGCCGCCACGTGGCCCACGACGCGCTGGTCGGCGCCGCTCAGGAGCCACGCGAATGAGCCGACCCGGCCGATCCGGTCGAGGGCCCGGCGGAGCTCGGGCTGGAAGACCACGACGAGGGCAAAGACACCCACGAGGGCGCCTGTCTCCAGGACCTGGCGCAGCAGGCGCAGGTCGAAGAAGCGGGCCGCGGCGTAGACCAGGAGCATCACGGTGACCCCGATCACGAGGCTCACTGCCCGCGTGCCCCGGATCAGGCTGAACAGGCCGTAGATCAGGAGGGCCGTGATCACGACGTCGATCACGGAGTTGAGCTGGACCTGGTCGAGGATCGACTGGACGAGCTGCATCAGGCGCTCAGTCTAGGTCAGGCACACAGCCCTGCGAGTCGGCTGTCGTCCGGGAGCAGGCGAGTGGCGGCCGCACACAGGCGATCGCGGACGGCCGCGTCACCCGAGAGCTCCACCAGCCGCCCAAGCAGCAGGAGCTTGTCCCCGGCCAGGGTCCGCCAGCCGCGCGCGACGTACAGCTCGACCAGGACAAGGTGCAGGTCCGGGTCGTCGGGGGCCAGCCCGAGTGCGGAATCGGCCGCGTCGAGAGCCGCCTCGTCGAAGCCGGCGGCAGCCAGCTCGCGGCTCGCCGAGACGATCTGGCCGATCCGCCCAGGCGACTCGTCGGCGGCCATCGCCGCCTCGAGACGGGCGCTCACCGCGGCGACGTCGATGACGATCGGCCGGGCTGTCTCCGGTTTGGCCAGGCCGACGCCGGCGGCGGTGGAGTCCCCAGCCCCGCCTGGTTCCTGGCCGTCGGGGCCGTGCCCGTCCGTTGCGCCTGCTGCCGGCATGGCGACCCGGACCGGCTCCTCGAGGAGCCGCAGCGCCCGGGCGAGGGCCTCGGACGCCGCGCCGCCCGGATCGTCGCGGACGAGCTCGGTCAGGTCGGAGAGGTGGCGCCGGCGGGCCTTGGACTCGGCCAGCTCAAGAGCGCGCCGGGCCGTATCGCAGGCCTCCGGCAGGCGGCCGCTGACGGCCTGGATCTCGGCCAGGAGGTCGAGCGCCCCGGCGGCCTCGGCCGAGCGCCCGGCGCGGACCAGGGCGTCGGCCCGGCCGCCCAGCGCGGCCTCGTCCCGGGGCGCCAGGCTGAGGGCGGCGCCGTACGCCTCCAGGGCGTCGTCCAGCCGGCCGAGGCGGACGAGGACGGCCGCCCGGCTGGTCACGGGCAGGGCCCGGTCCGGGGCGACGGACGCGGCCTCCTCGTAGGCCGCCAGGGCGGCGTCGAGGCGCCCGTGGAGGGCGGCCACGTGGCCGACCCGGAGGGCCTCCTTATAGCGCTCGTACGGTGCATCGGTCATGGCTGGCTCGTGGCAGGCAGGTCGCTGAGGTCGGGTGCTCCGATCAGCTCGACGAGGAGCGCCTTCTGGACGTGGAGCCGATTCTCCGACTGGTCGAAGATTACGCTCTGCGGTCCGTCCATCACGTCCGAGGTGATCTCCTCACCGCGGTGGGCCGGCAGGCAGTGCATGACAACCGCATCGGGTCCGGCAATCGCCAGCAGCTGGGCGTTCAGCTGGTAGCCCGCGAACGCATCGCGGCGCTCCTCCGTCTCGGCTTCCTGGCCCATCGACGTCCAGGCGTCCGTGTAGACGACCGAGGCGCCGTGCACCACCTCCGCCGGGTCGGCGGCGAAGGTGATCCGCCCGCCGTGGACCCTGGCCAGGGCCTGGGCGCGCTCGACGATCCGGGGATTGGGGCTGTAACCGGCCGGGTGGGCGAGGCGGACCTCGATGCCCAGCGCGGCCCCCAGCAGGGCCAGCGAGTGGTAGACGTTGTTGCCGTCGCCGACGAACGCCAGGACAACTCCATCGAACGAGCCGAAGTGCTCCTTGATCGTGAACAGGTCGGCCAGGGCCTGGCAGGGATGCTCGCGCAGGGTGAGGCCGTTGATCACCGGGATCGCGGCCTGGGCGGCCAGCTCCACCGCCACCTCGTGGGGGCCGGTCCGGACGACGATGGCGTCCACGAACCGCTCGAGGTTCCGGGCAACGTCGCGGACGCTCTCGCGGGCCCCCAGGACGACCTCGTTGGTCAGGTAGATGGCGTGGCCACCGAGCTGCGCAGCGCCAGCCTCGAAGGTGACCCGCGTCCGCAGGCTCGGCTTCTGGAAGAGCATCGCCAGGGTGCGGCCGGCAAGCAGCGGCCGGGTGTGCCGGCGGTTCGCCAGGAACTCGGCCTTCAGCCCGGCCGTGAGGTCGAAGAGGCCATCGACCTCCGGTCGCGTCAGGTCCGCGACGCTGAGCAGATCGCGACCCCGCAGGGAGCCCGCGCTCGACATCAGGCCCTCGTCCCTGCCGCGCCGCCCGCCGCGGCTAGCGCTTGGTGTACTGGGGCGCCTTGCGCGCCCGCTTCAGGCCGTACTTCTTGCGTTCCTTCATCCGCGGGTCGCGGGTCAGCAGGCCGTTCTGACGGAGGGGCAGGCGGTTCGCCTCGTCGATCTGGAGCAGGGCCCGGGCGATGCCGTGGCGGATTGCCCCGGCCTGGCCGGTGACGCCACCGCCCTCGACCTTGACCATCGTGTTGAAGCGGCCGTCGGTGCCGGTCACCCGGAACGGCATCCGGACGTCCGTCTCGTTGACGGCGTTGCCGAAGTGCTGCTCCATGGTGCGGCCGTTGACGACGATCTCGCCCTCGCCCGGCAGCAGGCGGACGCGGGCGATGGCCGTCTTCCGGCGGCCGGTCCCGTGATAGAACGCGGGGGTTGACATGTGGGGCGGTCCTCCGTCAGGCCAGCGGCTCAGGCCGCTGGGCCTGATGCGGGTGATCCGAGCCGGCGTAGACCTTCAGCTTGCGGAGCTGCTGGGCGCCGAGGCGGTTGTGCGGCAGCATGCCCTTGATCGCGCGGCGGATGACCTCCTCCGGGCGGCGCTCGAGGAGGTGGCCGAGGGTCTCCTCCTTGTAGCCCTGGGGATGCCCGCTGTGGCGGATGTAGAGCTTGGACTCGAGCTTGTCGCGGCTGACCGAGATCCGGGCGGCATTGAGGATGATCACGTGGTCGCCGGAGTCGAGGTGCGGAGCATAGGTTGGCTTGTGCTTGCCGACGAGGACGTGGGCAACCCGCGATGCGAGGCGGCCGAGCGTCTCGTCCGCGGCATCGACGACGTACCAGCGCCGGTCGATCTCGCTCTCACGAGGTGAGTAGGTCTTCGCCGTCATGTTGCTCCGAGCTCTCCATCCCATTGCGCGCCGGCCGCCCCCGGGCAGTCCGCCCAAGTGCGACCCGACGCAGACATAGTCCCCTGGCCGGAGCAGCTGCTCCGGAGAGGGCAGGCCGTCCGGCGACGAGCGCCGCGGCGACCTCAGCCACGTCCATCTTGCCGTGCCCGACCTTCAACAGGACGGCCACGATCCGTCGAACCATTCCCCGCAGGAAGGCGTCGGCCCTGACGTCGATCGTCACGACCCTGCCCCGGCGGCGAACCCGGACCGAGTGAACGGTCCGGACCGGCTGGCGGTCCGGCGCCCCGAAGGCGGAGAAGTCGTGCCGGCCAACGAGGACCGACCCGGCCAGCGCCATCGCAGCGTCGTCGAGTGGCGTCCGCACCCCGAGCGCAAAGCGCTCGACGAGCGGCCGATGCGGCCCGTTCCAGACGGTGTAGCGATACTCCCGGTATCGCGCCGCGTAGCGCGGGTGGAACTCGTCGGGCACCCGCCGGACGCCGCTGATCGCGATGTCCACCGGGAGCAACGCCTCGATCGACCGCTCGAGCCGGGGACCGCTGAGCCGGCCGGGATAGGTGAATGCAATCACCTGCCCGGAGGCGTGGACCCCGGCATCGGTTCGACCGGCCCCGTCGACCCGGCCCGAGCCACCCGGCTCGAGTCGCGCCAGCGCGGCTTCGAGTTCTCCCTGGACCGTCCGCTTTCCTGGTTGGACCTGGAAACCGGCGAAGTCCGTGCCGTCATATTCAACCCGGGCGCGGAAGCGCCGGGGCGCGCCCTCTCGAGCGCTCATGGCCGAACCCGTCCTAGACGAGCTCGATCTGGACGATCTCGGCGGAATCGCCGAGGCGCCGGCCAATCCGCACGATCCGGGTGTAGCCCGAGGTGCGATCAGCGTACTTGGGCGCGATCTCGTGGAAGAGCTTGTCCACCACGAGCGGCTCGTTTGGGAATTCGGCGATCACCTGGCGCCGGGCGGCGAGGTCGCCGCGCTTGGCCAGGGTGATCATCCGCTCGACGCGCGGGCGGATCTCCTTGGCCTTCGCCTCGGTGGTCTGGACCTTCTCGTAGCGCAGGACCGAGACCGTCAGGTTCTTGAACAGGGCCAGGCGCGGACCCCGTTTGCGCGAGAGCTTGCGGCCGTCGATCCGGTGAGCCACGGCTCAGACTTCCTCGCCTTCGTCGTCGAACGGCTCGTCCGACGGCTCGGTGTCGGGGATGACGAAGCCGCGCATGCGCAGGCGCTCCTTCATCTCGTCGAGCGACTTGCGCC
>JBEPUS010000047.1:0-14204 GCA_041691435.1 Chloroflexota bacterium | reverse complement strand
CTTGCGCATCAGGCCGTGGTCGACGTAGATGCAGGTCAGCCGGTCACCCACGGCGCGATGGACGAGGGCCGCGGCGACTGCCGAATCAACCCCCCCGCTCAGGGCGCAGATCACCAGCCCGTCCGAGTCGGTCTGGCGGGCGTGGTCGTCGACCCGGGCGCGGATCTCGGCGACCGTCGAATCGATGAAGTTGGCGGGCGTCCAGGTGGCCCGGGCGCCGGCGATCCCGACCACGAAGTTGCGCAGGATGTCCCGCCCCTTCGGCGTGTGGGCCACTTCGGGATGGAACTGGATGGCATACAGGCCACGGCTCGGATCGGCAAAGCCGGCGAGGGGCGACGAATCGGTCTGGGCGGTGGACTCGAAGCCCTCCGGCAGCCGGGTAATCGAGTCTCCGTGGCTCATCCACACGGGCTGCTCACGGTCGAGACCACTGAACAGGCCGTCCTCGTGGGTGATCGTCACGTTGGCCGGGCCGTACTCGCGCTTGCCGGCGGCCAGGACGTCGCCGCCCAGCTCGTGAGCCATCAGCTGGGCGCCGTAGCAGATCCCGAGGACGGGGATCCGGCCGCTCCACACGCCGCTGTCGGGGACGGGCGCGCCGGGATCGTAGACGGAATTCGGACCGCCCGAGAGAATCACTGCCCTGGGCTTGCGGCGCTCGATCTCCGACCAGGGGGTGTCGTGCGGCAGCAGCTCGGAGTACACGTTGAGCTCGCGAACGCGGCGGGCAATGAGCTGGGCGAACTGGCTCCCGAAATCGAGGATGACGACGGTGTCCGGACCGTCGGCTTCGCCGGCGACGCTGGTCCCGCCCCCGCCTGGCCGGTCATCCGGCGAGCGATCGGGGCCGGGCGCCTTGAGCGCCGTCTCGAGGTAGGCCTCGACCTCGGCATCATCAGGGGCGAGCACGCGATGGCCGGCGTTGGCGGCATCGCCGTAGACCGTCTTGCCGCGCTGTGGTTCATCGGGACGCGATGGCTCGCGGTCGACCGCCTTCGCGTCGCTCAATCCTGACCTCCGTCGCCGTACCGCTCGTCGCGCCGTTCGCTTGCCGCTCGTGACCAAGCCAAGTCTAGCGAGCGGATCGGCGGTCCTCCCGGGCCGCCTGCTTCAGGCCCGATTGCGCATCCCCTCCGCAACCTGCTCGAAGTACGCCCAGAGGCGGTCGGCGACAGCTGCCGGCGGGTTCAGCGTGACGAGCGCGGCGCGCATGTGGCGGAGCCACGCATCGCGCTCGGCAGGGCCGATCCGGAACGGCGCATGGCGCATCCGCAGGCGGGGGTGGCCACGCTCGTCGTCGTAGGTCCGCGGACCGCCCCAGTACTGGGCCAGGAACAGGCTCAGGCGATGGCGGGCGCCGGACAGGTCGTCGGGCTCGGGATAGATCGGGAGGAGGACCGCATCCTCGGCCACGCCGGCGTAGAACCGGTCGACCAGGGCCGCGAAGAACGGCATGCCACCCGCTGCCTCGTAGACCGAGACCGATTCGGGGCTGGGTGTCGCGCCTTCGTCGAGGACCGGCAGTCCGCGCGCCGGCCCGGCCGCTTCCGAGCCTGGATCGCTCAGCGGGACCGCTGCCAGGACTTGCCCTCGGTCTGGGTGGACGGGGCGTAGACCATCTCGACGGCCTGCATGTCACGGATCGACGGGGCGCCGAGCGCGGCCATCGACTGGCGCAGGGCTCCGATCAGATTCTCCGAGCCGTCGGTGACGTTGGCCGGGCCGAACAGGATCCGCTCGAGCGACCCGCGCGTCCCCACCTTGATCCGTGTCCCCCGGGGCAGGGTGGCCGACGGCGCCGCCATGCCCCAGTTCGTGCCCCGGCCCGGCGCTTCCTCGGCCCGGGCGAGTGGCGAGCCGATCATCAGGGCATCGGCACCGGCGGCGATCGCCTTGGCCAGCTCGCCGCCCCGGCGCATCCCGCCGTCGGCGATCACGGGCACATAGCGACCCGATTCGAGGAAGTAGGCATCGCGCGCCGCCGCGACGTCGCTCACGGCGGTGACCTGCGGGACCCCGATGCCGAGGACCTCACGGGTGGTGCAGGCAGCTCCAGGACCCACGCCCACGAAGACGGCCGCGGCGCCCTGCTCCATGAGCGCATACGCGGCCTCCGCGTTCGTCGTGTTCCCGACCGCGACCGGGATGGGCATGAACCTGGTGAACTCGGCCAGCGACAGCGGCTCGTAGTCCGACGCCAGGTGGCGGGCGCTGCTCACCTGACTCTGGACGAGGAACAGGTCCGCGCCATGCTCCGTGCACAGCGCACCGAACCGGCGGGCAGCGGCCGGCGTGGCCGCAACCGCGGCCTTTGAGCCGGCCGCGTGGAGCTCATCAATGCGGCGCGCAACCAGGTCATCGCGGATGGGGGTCGCGTACGCCTCCGCCAGGTAGTGGTGGACGTCCTCGTCGGGTGCCGCTGCGATCCGGGCCAGGACAGCATCCGGATCCTCGTAGCGCGTCTGCACGCCTTCGAGATTGAGAATCGCCAGGCCACCGAGGCGGGCCAGCTCGCCGGCCAGCCGGACATCGACCACGGCGTCCATCGCCGACGCGATGATCGGGATTGCCAGCTCGATCCCGCACAGGATCTGGCCAAGGCTGACGTCGTTGGGCTCGATCGTGCTGGTCCCCGGGGCCAGCGAGACATCCTCGAAGCCGTACGTGGGGCGGATCGAGTCGACCTTCGAACGGAAGATCCGGCGCTGGGCCGGTTCGCTGGAGGGAGCGATCGCCAGGGGATCTGTGGGTATGCGCAATCTCGCCTCCGGAAAGCCCGCGCCGCCGTCGACGCGCTGGGGCAGGTCCCGTCCCAGTCTATCAGCCGGCAGGGCTGGATCGGCCGACAGGGCGCTGCCCGTCGAGCTCGAGACGGAACCAGCTGGCCCGCCCGGGATCGACAAGATCCGTCTCGATTCGCCGAATTGACTCCCGGTAGGCCGGCCAGATTGCCAGGTCGAGCGCGGCCGCCGGCGCAAGCCAGCGGGCCTCATCGTGCTCGTGCGAGAGCACTGGCTCCCGGTCCGAACCCACCCGGACCGCGAAGACGGCTGACGTCAGGATCGCGTCGACCGTCGGCTCGAGGAACTGATTGACCTGGTCGAGGTGGAAGAAGGCCTCGATCGCATCGCCGCCAATCCCGGTCTCTTCGTGGAGCTCCCGGAGGGCGCCGGCGACCACGCTCTCGCCGGCTTCGAGCGAACCCGAGACGCACTGCCACAACCCCGCCAGGATCCGGCCGGGGACCCGGCGCATGAGGAGGATCTCGATCGCCGCCGGGCGTGCGCCGGGGCGAGCGATCCGGTAGATCCAGACGTCGACCAGGTCGGGCCGGATCAGAGCCGTTCGAACCGATCGACTGGAAGGACGAAGACGGTGGCGCCGCCGACCTCGACCTCGAGTGCGTAGGGCATGAAGAACTCGCCCGGCTCCATGATCGGCGGCATCGGGTTCACGATCTGGGTGCGGGCCGTGCACGTCCGCCGGGTGATGTCGAGGACCTCCTCGATCTGGGCCTCCTCGACGCCGACCAGGATCGTGGCGTTCGACTGCTTGAGGAAGCCACCCGACGAGTGGAGCCGGGTTGCCCGGTAGTCCTTCTCAAGAAGGGCGTCGACAAGGGCCCCGGCATCCTCGTTGTGGACGACCGCGACGATCAGCTTCATGGCCCGGAGGATACGGGCCGGATGGACGTCCGTCGAGAGCCTCCTGGGCGCCGGCCGTACAATGGCCCGGCCCACCCGTCCGGCGCCCCGGCCCCAGGGAGACCCAGCCTCTATGGATCGCTCGACCGATACGCTTGCCACGAGTGCTGCGGCGCTCGCTCACGGGGGCGACCTCGACCAGACCCTCGCGGTGCTCCTCGGCGCCGCGACCGCTGCGACCGGCGTGCCGCTGGCGGTCGCGTTTCTCGAGGATCCCGATCGTCCCGGCCTCCAGCTCAGCGCTTCGGTCGGGATGAGCCCCGAGGCCGACCGGACGTTCGAGGCCGCGGTGAACGTCGCGGGACATCGAGTCGCGGTCGCCGCGCGCGACCTGACCCCGTACTTCGGCTCGATCGAGAACAGCAGCTCCGGGCCCGAGATGGTCGACGCGATCCTGCCGCTGGTGGTCCGCCATGACGGTGTCGACATGGGCGTGGGCGTCCTTGCCTTCGCATGGCCGGCACCGCACGAGATCGGCGACGCCGAGCGGATCGTCCTCGAGGCGATCGCCGACCTGGCCGCGGTGGCCGTGGACCGGGCTCGCCTCGGATCGCTCGCGGCCGAGCGTTCGGAGTGGTTCGAACGACTGGCCCATACCGATCCGCTGACGGGCCTGGCCAATACCCGCACGCTCGGCCGTGTCCTCGAGCTCGAGCTGGCCCGGGCGACCCGCCAGGGTGGCGAGGTGTCCGTTGCCCTGATCGGCGTGGACGGGCTCACCAGCGTCAATGCTGATTCGGGCCATGAGGCCGGCGACGACGTGCTCCGGTCGGTGGCAACCGTCCTGGCCGAATCGGTCCGCCTCGTCGACACCGTGGCCCGCTACGGCGGTGACGAGTTCGTGCTCATCGCCCCGGGCGCGGCGGGCGTGACGGTTGCCCAACGCGTCCTGGACGGAATCGCGGGCCTGGCCGAGCAGCATGGCCGCCGGATCACGGTCTCGATCGGGCTGGCCCGCTTCCCGGCGGATGGGGCCGGATCCGACGACCTTCTGGCCGCGGCTGCGGCCGCGCTTGTCACCGCACGCGCCGAGGGACCCGGCACCCTGGCAACCAGCCCGGTCAAGACGGGCTAGCGACTCCGGGCGATCGCCCGGATCAACTCCGAGGTCCGTTCCAGGCGCAGGCCGTGCTTGTCAGCTCGCCTGTCAGCTGCCCTGGCCGGAGATGCCGCTCACGACCATCGGCAGGGTGGGCGCCGTGACGCCCGAGTGGGCCTCGCGGGTCAGGCCAATCGTCAACCCGGGTGCGGCCGGCGCGGCGACACTGCCGGCCGTCAGGGCGCCATTGCCGTCCGAGCCGACGGCGAACGAGCCGATCGCCAGCGGGCTGCCGGACGGCGCGATCACCCAGGCCTCATAGACCTGGTTGCCGCTAGTCGCCGCGAGGCCGTGCATCGCCAGGGCGAATGAGCCATCGGGCGCCACCGCGGCCAGGCCGGCCGGTCCGCCTGCTGCGCCGGCCTCGAGGACGGCGGCCTGGCCGCCTGGCTCCTGGGCGATCGCCAGCACCTTGTCGACGGCCGCCTGCTGCTGCTGGGCGGTCGACAGCTGGCCCGACAGGCTCAGGTTCCAGGCGCCCAGGGCAACGATGACGATGACGGCGGCGACGGCCGCCAGCCAGCCCAGGGGTGAGCGCCGGGCGCGCTGGGCGGCCAGGTTGATCGGTGCCCCCGATGGGCCGGTCGCGGTCGCGCTTGCCGGCTGGGCCGGGACCGCGGCCGCCGGCGCAACTCGGGCGACCGAGCCGGCACCCAGCGATGAGATCAGCCGGTCGGCGGCGGCATCCGCCCGGCGGCCGGCCCGCAGCTCGGCGTCGATGGCCGCCATGATCCGGCCCTGCAGCTCAACAGGCGGCTCGACGGGCTCGATCGACTCGGCCAGGTAGGGCACGACACCACCCAGCTCATCCATCTCGGGATGCGGGTTGGTACAGGACGCGAGGTGGTCGCGCACGTCGTGCACCTGGACCGGATCGAGGGCACCCAGCACGAAGCCTTCGGCGAGGTCGCGGACCTGCTCGCAGCTCAACAAGCTCATGCCGGCTCACCGCCGCCGGGCGATGCCCCGAGCATGACCCGGCGCATCTGGAGAAGGCCGAGGCGCATTCGGCTCTTCACGGTTCCGAGCGGGGCGTTGGTGCGCACGGCGATCTCCTGCTGCGTGAGACCGCTGAAATAGCCCAGCTCGAGTGCCTCGCGCTGGACGGCCGAGAGGGAGGCCAGGGCAACGAGAATCTCGTCACGATCGAGCCGCCCGGCAACCTCGGACCAGACATCGGGCAGGGTCATGCTCGGTGGTGGAGCCTCCTCGTGCTCGGGCAGCTCACTCGTCGGCCGGCGGCGTCGGATTGCGTCGATCGCCCGGTGGTGGACGATCGCCAGGAGCCAGGTCTTCACGCTGCCTCGCTCGGTCGAATACCGGCCGGCATTGCGCCAGGCGCCCACGAATGCCTCCTGGACGACATCGTCGGCCAGGCCGGGGTCAGCGGTGATGCGCAGGGCGAGTCCGTAGGCCATTGTCTTGTACCGCTCGTAGAGAACAGCGATAGCTCCATGATCACCTCCGGCGATGGCCTCCAGAACGGCTCGATCGGCATCGTCGGCTGCACTGTTCACGCGTCCGGTCACACGGGCGACTGGCTCGCTCATGGGGTGATGCGCAGCCGGGGCGATTCCGGTTCACCGGCAGCGTCGCCTGCGCGCACCGCGTCGATTGCGGCGAGCCCGGGCAGGCGACCGACCGCAGCCCGGACGCGCAGGGCAACCTCGTTGACGTCCCTGGTCGCGTCGACGGTCACGAAGCGCTCGGGCTCGGCCGCGGCCATGCGCTGGAACCCCTCGCGGACCCGTTCGTGGTAGGCAACGTCGAAGCCCGCCTCGAAGCGCTGCTGCTCGTCAGAGCCCTTGCGCCCGAGGCCGACGTCCGCAGGCACGTCCAGGAGGATCGTGAGGCTCGGCCGAAGCCCGCCCGTCGCCAGCCGCTCGAGGTGGCGGAGGGCGTCGATCGGCAATCCGCTGCCGTAGCCCTGGTAGGCGATCGTCGAATCGGCGTAGCGGGCGCTGATGACCAGCTCGCCCCGCGCCAGCCCGGGCCGGATCACGTCGTCGACATGCTGCGAGCGGGCGGCATTGAAGAGGAAGGCATCCGCCCGTGGACCGAGTGGCAGTGAATCGTGGCTCGCATCCATCAGGATCCGGCGGATCTCCTCGCCCACCGGCGTTCCGCCGGGCTCGCGGGTGAGCAGGACCGGGATGCCGGCAGCAAGGGCAGCGTCACGCAGGCGGGCGGCCTGGACCGTCTTGCCCGAGCCCTCGGGGCCCTCGAAGGTCACGAACGCGCCGGCCGCGGCGTCGGCCGCCAAATCGCCGTCCAGATGATCCCGATGCACAGGGAGGAGTGTAGCCGAGCCTATCTGGCCGCCCGGACGGGGCGCCCGATTACGATGCCCGGGTGATCCGTCCACCGTGCGCCCCCACCGCCGGCCGCGGGCTCCGCTGATGGCACGACTGCCCGTACGACTGGCCTGGGCGGCGCTGCTGGCCTGCACGCTCATCCTCTTCGTGCCCGCCATCGCCCTGGCCCATCCCCTCGGCAACTTCACCGTCAACCATTTCGCGGGCATCCGGGTCGAACCCGGGCGGGTCGTCCTTGACGTCGTCATCGACGAGGCCGAGATCCCGACCTTCCAGGATCGCCTCCGGATCGATACGGACGGCGACGGGGTGATCTCGGACGTCGAATCAAACGTCGAACGGCTGGCCGCCTGCCCACGGCTGGTGCCCGACCTGGGCCTGACCGCCAACGGCCGGCGGCTCGACCTGGCGGTCTTCGAGGCGGGTCTCAGCTTCCCGCCCGGGACGGCCGGCCTGAGCACGATGCGCCTCGTCTGCGAGTTCAGCGCCGCGCTCCCCGACGCCGTGCAATGGCCGGCAAGGATCGGCTTTGACGATACCTCCCACCCGGGCAGGATCGGCTGGCACGAGGTGGTCGTGACCGGCAGCGGAGTCAGCGTCGGCCGAGGCAGCCTGCCGGCGACATCCATCTCCAACCGCCTGCGGACCTACCCGCCGAACCTGATTCCCCACCCCCTCGAGGTCCAGGACGTGGCGTTCAGCGCAACCCTCGGCGGACCGCTGACGACGTACGTGCCACCGGCCGACGCACAGGCGCTCAGCGCAACGCCGGCCGAGGCCGCCGGCGAAACGCCGGCTGCCACCGAGGACACCAGGGGGGCCGCCGGGTCGGGCTCCGCGCCAGCCAGCCTGCCGGTGGTGACGCCCGGTGCGGCCCCTGGCGGTCAGGCGCCTTCGGGCGCCGTACCGGGCGGCGTGATCGGGCTGGACATCGGCGGGCTGATCGCCTCGGATGACATCACGCCCGTCGTCATCCTGGGAGCGTTGGTCGCGGCGTTCCTGCTGGGCGCCGGCCACGCCCTGACGCCCGGCCACGGCAAGACGGTCATGGGCGCCTACCTGGTCGGTTCGCGGGGCACGGCGCTCCATGCGCTCGCCCTCGGCCTGGCGGTCACCGTGTCGCACACGCTTGGGATCGTCGTCCTCGCGGCGGTCATCCTGCAGGCCCGCGATGTTGCGCCGGAGCTCTTCAACACGCTGGCGCCCGTGCTGTCGGGCGTCGCCGTGATCGCCATCGGCGCATGGCTCCTATTCGGCCAGCTGCACGGCTACCTCGCCCGGCGAGGGGCATCGGCCAGCCACGGCGATCACGATCACGGGCAAGACCCGGGGCAGACCGTCGAGCACGGGCATCACCATGATGCGTTCGGGCGCCACGCCGCCGGCAGCGAGGCCGGCCAGCCTGCGCCCATTGGCTGGCGGAGCCTCTTCGTGCTTGGCCTGGCCGGCGGCCTCATCCCGTCGACGAATGCCCTGATCATCCTGCTCGCCGCGATCAACGTCGACCGGCCGGCCTATGGCCTGGTCCTGGTTGTTGCGTTCGGCCTGGGCATGGCCTTCATCCTCGGCGGGATCGGCCTGGTCCTCGTGCTTGCCCGCCAGCATGTCGACCGATTGCCCTCCGCGTCGAGCCTGGGGCGTCTCGCGAGCTACCTGCCGGTCGGCGCGGCCGGCCTGATCCTCGTCCTCGGGATCTGGCTGACAAGCCAGGCAATCGGCGGCGGACCGGCGTTCTGAGACCCGGCCGGCAGGAACGCCGCCGGTCCTGCTATCGTGCCGAACGATGCGAGACCTGACCGACCGCGCGCTCTCGACGGCCACCGTGCGCGGAGCGGCCTACGCCGACGTCCGCGTTGTCCACCAGGTCGACGAGTCGATCGCCGTCAAGTCGGGCAAGGTCGAAGGCGTGGCCTCCGGCGAGAGCGAGGGATTCGGGATCCGGGTCCTCGTGGATGGCGCGTGGGGCTTCGCCAGCAGCAATCGGCTGGAGGCCGGCGAGATCGATCGGGTGGCCGCCCAGGCCGTCAGGATCGCGAAGGCATCGGCCACGGCCTTGCGTCATCGCGTCCAGCTAGATGACCGGCCGGCGGCCCACGGAACGTACGAGACCCCGGTCGTCGAGGACCCGTTCAAGGTGTCGCTCGAGGCCAAGATCGAAGACCTGCTCGTGGCCGATCGCCTGGCTACATCGGTCAAGGGCATCGCCTTCACCGAGTCGACGTATGCGGCCGTGCGCAGCCACACGATCTTTGCGGCGAGCGATGGGAGCTACACCGACCAGACGATCACCCATGTTGGCTCGGGCATCGAGACCAACGCGATCGAGGGCGATGAGCACCAGCGCCGAAGCTACCCGGACGCGGGCGGCGGCTGGCAGTCGGCCGGCTATGAGTACATCCGGGGCCTGCGCCTTGCCGACCATGTCGGGGCCCTGTCCGAGGAAGCCGTGGCTCTCCTGAGCGCGCCCCAGTGCCCGTCGGGCCAGTTGACGATCGTCCTCGACCCTTCCCAGCTCTACCTCCAGGTGCACGAGAGCTGCGGCCATCCCACCGAGCTCGACCGGGTCTTCGGCACGGAGGCTTCGTACGCCGGGACAAGCTTCCTCACGACCGACAAGCTCGACGAGGGCTTTCGCTACGGATCGGATTTGATCGACATCGTCGCCGACGCGACCGCGCCCGGCGGGCTGGGCACGTTCGGCTGGGACGATGAGGGGGTCGCGGCGCAGGCTGTTCCACTGGTCAAGGAGGGCATCTTCGTCGGCTACCTGAGCAGCCGCGAGACGGCGCCGCGGATCGGCCGGCAGTCCGGCGGCGCGATGCGCGCAGACGGCTGGAACCGGATCCCGCTCATCCGAATGACGAACATCAATCTCCTGCCGAAGCCCGGCATGAGCCTCTCTGAGATCGTCGCCGACACCGACGACGGGCTCTACCTGCGCTCGAACCGGAGCTGGTCGATCGACGACCGCCGGCTGAACTTCCAGTTCGCGACCGAGGTCGCCTATGAGATCAAGGGCGGCAAGCTCGGCCGTCTCTTCAAGAACCCCACCTACACCGGGATCACCTACGAGTTCTGGCGGTCGTGCGACGCCGTCGGTGACGAGCGGAGCTACGTGATGCTCGGTACGCCGAACTGCGGCAAGGGCGAGCCCGGCCAGACCGGCCACGTCGGTCACGCCGTTCCCGGCGCCCGGTTCCGCAACGTCCAGGTAGGTGTTGGCAAGTGGTGATGGGCGGACCCGCGCGATGAGCGAGCCGAGCAGCGCCGCCGAGTGGCTCGGCCTGGCCGAACAGGTCCTCGAGCTCGCCGCCCGGGCCGGTGCCTCGCAGGCCGAGGTGGTCCTCCAGGCGGATGACGCGGCCCTGACCCGCTTCGCCAACAGCGAGATCCACCAGAACGTCGCCGAGGCCAACGCCCGGCTCAGCCTGCGGTTCATCGACGGGCAGCAGATCGGCGTCGCAGCGACCGGCCGGTTCGACAAGGCGGGCCTGGAGTCGGTGGTTGAGGCGGCCGGCCAGATCGCCCGGCACGTCGAGGCAAACACGGACTTCATCAGCCTGCCCAGCCCCGGGCCGGAGCCGATCCACGACCTGCCGGCGGCGTATAGCGCGGCCACCGCCCAGGCGACGCCCGAGCTGCGCGCGGAAGCCGCCCGGGCCGTGATCGCCGAGGCGGACGCGGCCGGTGTCACCGCCTACGGCTCGTTTGCGACCACGACCGAGACGATCATCGTGGCCAACTCGCTCGGCGTTCGGGCGAGCGGAGCGCGCACGTGGTCGAGCCTGATCACGGTTTCAATGGGGCCCTCGGGCGGCTCCGGCTATGCCGAGTCGGCCGCGGTCGACGCGACCGCGATCAATGCCCAGTCGATCGGCCGGGAGGCTTCCGAGCGTGCCCGGGCAACCGGCCAGGCCGCGTCGATCAAGCCGGGCGATTACCCGGTGGTGCTCGACACCTATGCGGTCGTCGACGTCCTCGACATGCTCGGGTACCTGGGCTTCTCCGCGCTGGCGGTCCAGGAAGGCAGATCGTTCGTCGAGCTCGGCAAGCGGGTCGGCAGCGAGCTCGTCACGATCCGCGACGATGCCGCCGACCCGGCCGGATTGCCGATGGCATTCGACTACGAAGGGGTCCAGAAGCAGCGCGTCGATCTGCTGACGAAGGGCGTCTGTACGGGTGTGGTCTACGACGGCCAGACGGCCGCCCGGGACGGCGTGACGTCCACGGGCCACGGCCTGCCGGCGCCAAACCCGTACGGACCGTTCCCGCTGAACATGGTCATGGAGGCCGGGACCTCGAGCCGCGACGACCTGATCGGGGGCCTCGAGCGAGGCCTGCTCATCACCCGCTTCCACTACACGAACCCGGTCCACCCCAAGCTGGCGATCGTCACCGGGATGACCCGCGACGGCACGTTCCTCGTCGAGAACGGCCGGGTGGTGGGACCGGTGAAGAACCTGCGCTTTACCCAGAGCTACCTCGATGCGATCGCCGGGATCAGCGCCGTGGGCTCCGAACGGCGCTGCCTGAAAGGCTTCCTCGGCGGGGTGGTCGTGCCGGCCGTCCGGATCGATGGCTGGACCTTCACAGGAGCCACGGAGCACTAGGCCGGCCGGCCCAGTGGTCCTGGTGCGGACCCGATCGGCCGCGCGGTTCGCCGCCTACGACCTGCTGGCGGATTTCGTCGCAGCGAGCGTTCCCGGCTCGTCATCGATGGTGTCGTTTGTTCGACCCCGACGACTGGGCGAGTGCGAGGAACCCGGCCATGATCTCGAGCAGCCTTGTTTCGACGAATGGATTCATCATCCTGGCGATGCCGGTGGCCATCGCGGCGGCGCTGCTGCGAACCGTCCAGGTGCGCAATGGCTGGTGGCCCCTGGTCGTCCGGGTCGCCCTGGCCATCTATCTCGTGGTCCTGATCGGCCTCGTGTTCTTTCCGCTGCCGCTGCCGCCCTGGCACGTATCGGAGTTCGGGGCGATCCCGCTGTTAGGGCCCTGGCCGGCGCCGTGGGCGAGCATCGTGCCGTTCGACACGATCGGCACCGCGCTCCGTCTCGGCCCGGATTGGCCGCAGTTCTGGACCCTCCTGGGGAACCTCGCGGCGTTCTTCCCCATGGGCGTCTTCGTCGGGGCGTTCTGGCCCGCACGACGGTCCTGGCGGCGAGCGTTCGTCGTGGGCTTGGTCGCCACCGTCGGGATCGAGCTGACCCAGCTGGGCATCTCGCTGCTGATGAGCTATCCGTACCGGGTCGCCGACATCGACGACGTGATCGTGAACCTGGCCGGGGCGCTCCTCGGGTACGGCGCGTTCCTGGCCGCCGACAGGCTGGGCCGGGCAATCCTTCCCATGCGCCTCGTCTTCTGGAGGTCGAGTGGTCCTACCGATTCGTGATCCTGGTGCGGGACCGTGGTTGGTACGGGGGCGTTCAGCGCCAGACGCGGGCCTGGTCGGGGTCGTGGGCGCAGCCGAGGGGGTGAGCCCGCTCGCGGGTCAGCCGAGGGGTGAGCCCGCTCGCGGGTCAGCCGAGGGGGTGAGCCCGCTCGCGACTCGGCGGTCGGGGCCACGTCATGGCGCAGCCGAGGGGCCTGAGCCCGCTCGGCGGGTCAACCGAGACCCGAGCTCCGCTCGGCGGGTCAACCTGGCCCGCCGGCCATCCACAGGATTCCATCGCCCGGCCAGTCCGAGCCCGTTTCGAGCGCGGCCCTGAGCCGGTCCGATGGCGTGGGCAGGGCGACCTCTACGGACTCCCGAAGCTCGTCCGCGATGGTGCGATGGTGGCGAGTTGGTGGCAGGCAGAGCACGGTGAAGACATGGGATTCTCCTGCCTGTCCACGGACCCGCTCACGTTTTTCGAAACAATGCCGGAGGGTGGCCTCCCAGCGGCGGACGTGCGTCTCAACCTCAATCAGCACGATCGTCCCTGGCGCCCACAGCCGAACGTCCGTTGATGATCGGCCCGGGCCAGGGATTCGAGCCTCGAGCTCGGCGTGCCAGCGCCGATGTCGCAGGACGAGCAGTCGCTCGATGATCCGGGCATGGGCGGTGTCGTGGAGCAGCGGCGTAGCGCCGGGGTAGACGCTCACCCGCAGATCCGCGCCGAGGGCAATCGCGGTTCGTCGTCGAATTTCGGTTCCGACTGTCGGATCGGCCGCCTCCAGCCTGCAGATGACCGACCGAGTAACCCCAACCACTCGGGCAACCTGCGTCTGCGTAACACCCAGCCCGAGCCGGAGCTCGCGCAGTTCTCTCGCGATATTCGCAGCATCCAGCCTCGCAACTCGCATCGACTCCCGCTGAACGAGCCGTTCCGACCGAGACGCGCCAAGTGCGAGAGCCATCGGTATGCGTCTCCCTAGATTCGTCCTGCGGGCAGGCGTCGTTCGCCTACAGGGGACCAGAGAGCCCTTATGCGCGCGTTATCTCGGTAACCGGCGTCCTCTCGACCGCGCCGTTCCTCCAGGAACAACAAATCGGGAATAAGACCGGGCGATCGGCGACCCCGGCAATCCATTTCCGCCCGCTGTTCCTCTATCGAGAACAAAGCGACGGGAGAAGCTGAGGTTGGGCGCGAATTCGGATGGATCCTCGTGATTTGTTCCTTCGCGAAGAACGAATCCCCGAAAGCGCCTCGCGATCTTCCGGTTTTCGCCCTCGTTGGAGCGATTTGTTCTTGTGGAAAGAACGGTGGCGGCGGCGGGCAGGACCAAGAACGGCGGCCGCGGGCAGGACCAAGAACGGCGGCGGCGGCGGCGGGCAGGGGCAAGAACGGCGGCGCGACCGTCCTGCGCTGCCGGTCAGCGCCAGACGCGGGCCTGGTCGGGGTACAGCCGGACTCGACGGTAGGGTTCGCGGCCGCGCGAGCGCGAGACGAGGTTGGCGCGCTCGGCCATCTGGTGCTGGAGCCGGCGGATGTAGGCGCTCTGCGGGGAGAGCTCCACCGCCTCCGAACGCTCGATCACCATGCCGATGGCCTCCTCGGTCTCGCGGAGGGCGGCTTCGCGCGGGTCGAGGGCCAGCGAGAAGATCGAGGTCAGGCTGGCGTGCATCTGCAGGATCGTGTTGCTCTTGAGGACGTAGAC
>JBEPUS010000046.1:0-14242 GCA_041691435.1 Chloroflexota bacterium | reverse complement strand
ACGATCAACTGCGGATTGGCCGAGAAGAGCGCCTCGCTGATCGGCGGGAAGAGCAGCCACCACAGCGGCAGGTGCAGCCGGCGCAGTGTCCACGCCGCTGCCGCCCAGGTCAGGATGAGCCAGGCACCCGTGAATACGCCCTCGCTGAGCAGGGCCGCCGGGGCCAGGATCACCGTCGTCACGGGTGAGCCGGCGTAGTGGTAGGCGCTGCCACCCACGGTCACCGCGGCATCCCAGGGATTCGTGCCGTTCAGCCAGGCCACGACCCCCCGGTAGTAGATCCGGGCGTCGATCCCCAGCGGAAAGTTGTGCCCGACGAAGAACGAGATCCGCTGGTAGGTCTGCCACGCGAACCAGGCGCACAGGACCGGCGGCCAGCCGCGCCGGACCAGCTCAGCCAGGGCCGGGCTCAGCCACGAGTGACTGGCACCTCGTCCGGCAGGAGCGGCCTGACCGTGATCGTCCACTGCGTGCCTCCCGACGTGAACGGCGTGATCTGGGTCGCGGCTTCAAGGATCGGACCGAGGGCCTGCGCATCGGCTCCCGAGATGAGGCCCACCCGAGACCCGGCTCCACCCAGCGAGTCGGCCTTGCCGAGGCTCGCCAGCGGCGTTGCCAGCGGCCAGCTGACCGGCGGGCGGGCCAGGCCCGGTTCCGAAACGACCGGGGCACCGGGCACGGCAAAGACCTGGAACCCAAGTGGCGCGTACGTGCCACTCGCGCCGGCCGTACCACCGAACGTGTCGGAGCTCATCAATCGCGCGAGCAGCTGCGCCGCGCCCGTCATGACCGGATCATCGGCCAGCGGCGAGGTCAGGTCGATCTGGCGGGGGGTCAGCGTGCTGAAGGTGGAGACGGTCTGGCCGGCGTCGTGATACACGGTGATGACCGTCGATGCACCGTCGGGAATCGGCCCGGGGCCATACGCGCCATCGCTGCCGGTCAGGCCGGCGTCACTGGCCGCTTTCAGGATCCCGTTCGCTCCGTCCGGCCCCACCGTGCGGAAGACGATCGAAGCGACCAGCGGACCTGG
The DNA here is from genome assembly GCA_041691435.1 of Chloroflexota bacterium. GTDB lineage: Bacteria > Chloroflexota > Limnocylindria > Limnocylindrales > CSP1-4 > Palsa-1033. Next base: position 13,209 of record JBEPUS010000046.1, on the reverse strand, counting down.
GTAGATCGCCGGCGTCATGCCCTGGGAGAGGATCCGTCCGTCCGCATAGACCGAGACGATCGGCAGCCGGTTGCGCAGCGCGCTGGGGCCAAGGAACCCGCCCTGGAGCGTCGCCCGGAGGATGAGACCGGCACCAGGATTCGACGGCGCGCTGGACCCGGATGGCTCGGGCCCGGCCGATCCGGCAGGGGCTGCGGATGGTCCGGTCGACGGCCCATCCGAAGGTGCACCACCCGAAGCTGCCGTGCAGGCGCCCGCGACCAGCGCGAGCGCAGCGAGGACGAGGACGAAGCGAGCAGTCATCCGGTTGAGGACCTCCGGTTGAGCCGCGTGGCAGCCGAGCAGGCGGCGATGGACCAAGGACGGTCCGAGGCCTCGATCGGTTCCCGCCGACTGGGGCTGGTTCTACGGCCCGGGGTCATGCCGTCAGTTTGGCAGGAACGCGGCGCACGGCGAGGGGGCGGCCACCCCGCCAGGCATCCGCCGGCTAGTTGCCCGCGGGGAGATCCGAGACACCCTGCATCCGGGCGGTGAAGACGGGCAGGGCGGGATCGACCGTCCAGGCGGAGCGGCTGGTGATGTCGTCGTACGGGCCGATCCGGACCACGTGCAGCTCATAGCGCAGCGCCTTGGTCTGCAGGATGCCTCGGCGAATCGACCGTGCCGTGGTGTAGCCGGCCTGCTCGACGAGGGCCTCCAGGGTTGGGCTGAAGCCCCCGCCCACGTAGGCCATCGAGTCCGGGTAGACGCCGATATGGCTGAAGATCGCCTGGCGCGCGCCATGCACCTCGGCCCACATCGTGGCCGGTGACGCGTCCGGCTTGCCGGCGCCGAGCTCCGCGAGCTGGACATGATGGACGTCGTGGGCCCCGATCCCTTCGCCCGCGGCGGCGAGCGCCTGCACCTCGGGCCAGGTGATGTTGCCGTCGCCGATGGCGGTCAAGGTGAGATAGAACTCGGCCTTCATGCCGTGGGCCTGGAGCATCGGCAGCACGTTCGTCACCCAGTCGTGCCAGCCATCGTCGAAGGTCAGGATCACCGGCTTGGCCGGCAGCGGCGCGTTGTTGTCCCAGTGCGCGGCGAGGTCGCCCGGGAGGATGGCGGTATAGCCGTTGGCCACGAGCCAGTCGAGCTGGGCGGCGAATGCCGCCGGGATCACGTCGTAGTCGATGAATGCTGCCTGGCGGGCCTTGGTCCAGGTCGGGTAGTCCGCGGGCACCGCCTCGATGCGGTGGTAGTACAGGATCGGTACGGAGCCGGCCGGCCCGAGCGGCCGCTGGCTGGACGATCCGCCCGCCGGCGAGGCTCCGGGCGCCGTCGACGGATGGCTCGATCCGCCCGGCACGGGCGGGTGGTCGGCAATCTCGGTAGTTCCGTGGGCGGAGGTCAGGGCGGCCGCCCCGGCACCCGCCAGCAGGGCCGAGACGGTGAGGGCAACCGCGACCAGGACGATCCACAGACCGTGCGCGGCGGCGCGCAGTTGACCAGGCATCCGGACTGTGACCTCGCTGCGACCAGGACCGACTCAGGCGAGGGTAGGACGCCTCGCCGGATCCGTCTGTGACCCGATCGCCGCGACTTCCGCTCCGTCGCCCAGTTGCCGATCGGTGACGCCGCTGTTACCGTAGCCGCATGGTTACGAACCAGGCTGCTGAGAGGAGCGCGATCGTGGCGACAGGCACCGGAACCCGGGAGGATCCGTGGGTCCTCAAGACCCCACCGGGAACATCCGAATACACCATGTACCGGGATCCGGCGTCGACGCCGCCGAGCATCGTCTGCCAGGTGGGCGGGACAAAGCTGCTGTACGACGCGCGGGCCATCGAGGACCTGCATGCCTGGCTCAAGGCCCAGGGCGGCTGGGTGCCGCTGGGTGGGGCGGACGAGCAGAAGCCGGCACCGGATGGCTCCGTGGAAGCCTGGGGCCGGTCGGATGCCAATCCAGTCGGGGGCTGGTACGGCCTGAAGAAGGGGCTGCGCGGACGGTTCGGCGTGTACATGCCACCGCTCCTCGAGGCGCTTGGGCTGGCCGAGGTCAGCCACGATCCAAAGGGCAACCGGATGCGGGCAATCGACTGAGGAGCGTCACGGGATGAGCCTGCCGCTCCCCGCTGGGGATCCATTTGAAGCGCTCGGCGATCCCAATCGCCGGGCGATCGTCGAGCTGCTCGGTGACGCCGAACGCTCGGTCCAGGCGCTGGCCGACCTCTTGCCGATCAGCCGGCCCGCGGTCTCGCGCCACCTGCGCGTCCTGAAACGGGCCGGCCTCGTGGTCGAGCGGCCGCTTGGGACCCGGCGCATCTACCAGCTCCACGACCAGGGGGTCGAGGCAGTCCGCTCCTACATGGAGCAGGTGTGGGGCGAGGCAGCGGTCCGCTTCCAGCTCGTCGCCGAGAACTCGAACCGGCGGCGCACGCCTGAATGAAGATGGCGTGGGACAGAGGCAGCCGAGTGAGCGCCGCCACGTGATCGAGCCAATTCGGCTCGCATTCGACCTTGATTGCCCCGTCGAGCATGCCTTCGACACCTGGACCGGACGGATCAGCCAATGGTGGCCGCTGGATCACACCGTCTCGGCTGAGCCGGGGCTGGAGGTGGTCCTGGAGGGCCGGGCCGGTGGCCGAATCTTCGAGCGCGAGACGAGCGGGATCGAGCACGACTGGGGCGAGGTCACCATCTGGGAGCCACCCAATCGGCTGGCGTACACCTGGCACCTGAACGCGGATCGCGGGGATGCAACGAACGTCGAGATCCAGTTCGTGTCCCGCGGCGACGCCCTGACCCGCGTCGAGATCGAGCATCGCGGCTGGGATCGACTCGGCGCGTTCGGCGAGCGGTGGCGTGAACGCAACCTCGGTGGCTGGTCCGGCGTGCTCCCCTGGTACCGCGCGGCCGTACTATCGGGGGCATGACCGCTCGACGTCCGCCACCGGTTGCCCTCCGGGTGGACCACCTCGACCAGCTCGACGCCCCGGCCCGCATCGCCGCAGGGATCGGCCAGGCGGGGGGTCGCCTGCGCACCTGGTCGACGGTCCGCCACGTCGCCACGGACCCGCCCCTGGTCGAGGTCGAGCTCGAAACCGAGGGTGCCGGCGAGGCCGAGATCGTTGCTGCCCTGTCCGGGCTGCCGGTGGTTCGCGCCGTCCGGGTGACCCGGGCGCTCGACCGGGTCTTCGGCAAGCGGGTGATCGTGATCGGCGGTGGCGCCCAGGTCGCCCAGGTCGCGCTCGGCGCCGTCAGCGAGGCCGACCGCCACAACCTGCGCGGCGAGCGGATCAGCGTCGACACGATCCCGCTCGTCGGTGAGGAGCAGATCGCCGAGGCCGTCCGGGCGGTGGCCGACCTGCCCCGGGCTCGCCTGCTGGTCCTGGCCGGCTCGCTGATGGGCGGCGCAATCTCCGTCGCCTGCGACGAGCTCCGGGCCGTCGGCATCCCGGTGATTGCCCTGAACATGGCCGGCTCGATCGGCCAGCACGTGGACCTCGTGGTCTCGGACCCGGTCCAGGCCGGCACGATGGCGGTCATGGCGATCGCCGACACGGCCTCGTTCGACCTGGCCAAGCAGCGCGGCCGGCGCTACTAGGACAGCTGCGCGGCCGGCGCCGCGAGCGTCTGCGGGACTGGTGCCGAAGCCGAGATTCGAACTCGGACGCCCTTGCGGGCCGCGGATTTTAAGTCCGCCGCGTCTGCCATTCCGCCACTTCGGCCGGGCCAAGCGTAACCGGCGCCGGTCGAGCGGTTCCGCCCGGTCGAGCGGGACCGACGCTCAGGGCAGCTGGCCGAGGACCGTGGCCGCGAGGGCGGTGTCGGCAGTCGAGACGTCGTACACCGTGATCCCCTGGACGTAGACGTAGTCGAGCGGACCGCCGTCGGCGTAGTCGACCTTGATCACCGACTTGCCGGCAACCGTCGCCGGGGCCTGGGTGACGCCCGAAGCGGCGGCGACCAGCCAGCTGGCGATGATCGCCCCACGCAGTTTCGTGGCGTCCACGCCGGTGAGCCGGAAGCCGATCACCGTGACCTGGATCGTCCCGCTGGCGTCATAGGCCTCGGCGACCTGGAAGTCCGCGGTCGCCTTGCCGAAGCCCTTGATCGATGCGGCCAGCGCGACGCTCGCTGCATCGGTGCCGATCGCATCGGTCCCGGTCAGGCTCTGGGTGGTGAAGGGGGTCCCGCTGATCGTGTGCGGCAGGACGGCCTCGAGCGCCGGCACCGCGTGCGATGGCGTGGACGTGGGGGTGGGCGCTGGCGCGGCGCTGCCGGACGCGGTCGATGGACCGGGTGACCCGAGGACGATCGTACCACCGGGCGGCGGCGTGGCGCCCGTCGTGCCCAGTCCCCCGGCCCCGGCTGCGGCGCTGGCGATGGCCAGGTCGACGGCCGTGGCAGCCTGCTGGAGCTCGGTGGGGCTGACGGAGGCGACGGCGACGAGGTAGGCGACGATCCCGCTCCGCCGGAAGTAGACCGTCGTGCCACCGGTGGCGTCCTGGAGGGCAAAGGACTCGTCGCCCAGCCTGGCAAAGGGCACCTCGCTCGAGCCTGCGGCCAGCCCGGCGTCCTGCGAGCGGGTCATCGCGAGGTGATCGTCCGTGCCCAGGCAGTTCAGCCGGACGTAGATGGACGGCTGCGTGGTGGTCGTATCGGTGGGCGCCGGCCCCACGAACGAAGTGCTGTAGCCGTCCGAGTAGAAGCCACTGCCCGCCAGCGTCCAACCCGATGGCAGCGTGGATTCATCCGGCAGCGCCGCCCAGGCCAGCGACCGGCACGAGTCCGCCGAGGCCGCCGTCCCTCCGCGGACCGCCAGCAGGACGAGCGCCGCTCCGGCCAGGACGATCGCCACGATGCTCAGGATTCCAACGACGAAGACGACTCGGCGCCTCGGAACGGCTTCGTACTCGAAGTCGTCGGGCGACTCAGCGGTCATGAGAAGAAACCGGCCGGCGGCCGGGGGCGGCGATGCAAGAATGGCTCCGAGAGCGGGTGCGTAGTCGGGGCCGGCCGGGCGGAGCCGTGCCGCAAGCCAGAGTATCCGCCGGATTGCCTGACGGCGTCCTGAACCGCGGCCGGCGTCAGCCTTCGAGGGTCGCCGCGGCTCCGGCGTAGCGTGGGTCAGTCCGGCGGATCGGGTCCGGGTTGGTGCCGACGATCCGGGCCAGCCGCTCCACGATCAGCTGGAGGGGCGTGGCCGTGCCCAGCAGGGCGGCGACCGGGGCCGGCAGCTCCGGCGCCTCCGGAACCAGGACCCGGCCGAGCGGGGTGAGAGCCGGATCGATCGCCGCGGAGACCTCCGTGGAGAGGATCGCGCCCACCTGGATCCCGATCACGGCAGCAGCCGCCAGGACCTGGCCCGCCCGGGCGATGCGCTCAGGCCGGCCGCGACGCTCGGTGAGCAGGAGGACGAGCCCGGTCGATGCGCCGGTCGAGGGCAGGTGGCCGTGGGCAAACGTCTCGAGATTGCGGCTGGCCGACGGGATCCAGGTCCCCTCCTCCAGCTTGAGGACCAGCTCGCGGGCCGGTCCTCGATCGGCACCCGAGCCGAGGACGAGGATCGGCCGCGTACGGGCCAGGCCGGCGGCAAGGCGTTCGGCCGCGGCGCTGGCCGCCGGCCCGCTACCCGCCGCCATCAGCCGCCGGACAACGTCGGGGTCGATCGGCCGGCCGGTGAGCGCGGCGCCCACCGCGGTGGCGGCGAGCATCGGCGACGTGTAGCCCACGGTGTGGCAGTAGCTCTGGTCCCGCTCGAGGGTTTCCAGGACGAGATCGACGCCCTGCGCACCCGGCGCCCGGCGGCTGACCGTGATCAGCGCGGTGCGGGCACCGGCGGCGCGGGCGGCCGCGAGGGCCTGGGTCGTCGCCCACGTCCCGCCATCGTGGCTGATCGCAAGGCACAGGCCGGGCCGCGGCTCGAGGCTCGCTTCGAATGACTGGGCAACGCTGGGGCCCGCGCCGGGCAAGCCGGCCGTCCGCCAGGCGTCATCGAGGATCGCCACCACGCCGATCGCTCCGTGCTCGCTCGTCCCGCAGCCGACGACCGTCACCGGCAGCCTGGCGGCCGCCGCCCGGCGGAGCTCATCAGCCAATTCGGCCGCCGATCCATCGGCCGCGAGCCGGCCCAGGAGGCGGGCAGCGAGGGCGGGCTCGGCAGCGATCATCTCGGTCATGAACCAGGGCGGACCGCCCCGGTCGATCGGCTGACCCGCACCGGCCCACGGCTCGGGTGGACCTGGCAACGGGAGATCCGGGTCAATCACCCGGCCATCATGGATGGCCGCAGGGCACCTGCCTAGGCGGTCCCATCCGTTGCGACGGCCTCAACGGCCTCGGGCAGGGCCGTGTACCACCCGGGCAGCTCCATCTTCACCCGGTTGCGGCCATTCGTCTTGGCAAGGTACATCGCCCGGTCGGCGCGATCGAAGAGCGCTCCGTCGGTTGCGTCGATATCGGCCGGGCCGATCACGGTTCCGCCCACGCTCACCGTGACCCTGCCGCCCAGGTGCCCGTCCGGATGGCCCAGCCCGAGCCCCTCGATCGTCGCCCGCAGGCGCTCGGCCGTGGCCCGCGTGGCCGCGGCATCGGCGTTGGCAATCAGGACGATGAACTCCTCACCGCCGTAGCGGTAGACGTGATCGCCGGCTCGCAGCGCCCCCTGGAGTGCCTGGGCGACTGTCCGCAGGACGGCGTCGCCGGCGAGGTGGCCGAGCTCGTCGTTGACCGCCTTGAAGCGGTCGAGGTCGGCCTCCAGGAGCCCATAGGTCTGGCCCGTTCGATTGACCTGCGCGCGGACCTCTTCGAAGTCCTCGTCCAGGCGCAGCCGGTTGGCGATCCTGGTGAGCGGGTCCACGCGCGAAGTCCGCTCGAGCTGAGCCAGGGCCCGGCTCAGCTCCTTGCGTTGACGTTCCATGCTGCGATGCAGTCTCTGGATCGTGCGCAGCTGGCTGTAGCTCCGGATCCGGCTGCGGATGCCCAGGACGTGGCCGATGAAGCTGGCCACAAACGAGATCACCGCGAGAACCGCGATGTCGAGCTTCTCTCTCGGCGACAAGTCCGCGATCGGGGCCAGGCTGAGGAACCCGAGCATGGCGACGAGGAAGAACGCAAGCCAGAGCGTATGCGTCCACGTCCGCCAGGTGATGACCTGCGAGACCACCGGCGGAATGATGAGCAAGTAGCCGCTTGCCAGCACCGAGAGCTCCGGGGCGCCGATCCCGAGCACGACACACGCGATGACGACCGCGGAGGCGACGAAGAAGACGACGGGTTCCGGATAGTGCCGAAGGCGGCTCCCGAGCAGCTGCCAGGCACCGGCCGCCACGACGCCCAAGGTGACATCCAACCCGATGATCAGGGACGCCGAGCGGCCGTGAACCAAGGCGTCGATCACGCCCCCGAGGACGGCAATGAGGATGATCACGAGCATCCCGACCCGCGCGGCGAGCCGCAAGTGATGGCGCTCGACCGCCTGGAAGCGTGGTTCGCTCGCGGTCGCGTAGTACGCCTCCGAGCGCACACCGGCCCGTACAGCTTCGAAGTCGATCTTCACGTCAGGCCGACCCTAGCCGTCCCAATCGCACTTCGATATGACCCATCTGCCGGGCCGGCGGCCGAGCTCGGTCGTTCCGAGCCTAGCCAGGCAGGGACCGGGTCAGTGCGACTCGGTGGTGGCCGATCGCCGCGGGATCGACCAGGGCCCAGGGTTGGGACCGGGGAGTTGGAGGCGACGATCGGATTCGAACCGATGCATAGAGGTTTTGCAGACCTCCGTGTTGAACCACTTCACCACGTCGCCAGTGGCCTGTTCGTGCTCGGGATGAGCACTTCCTGCCGGGTGGGGCTTACGTCGTAGGCCCCCGCGGTGGGGTTTCGAGCCGCCTGACTTGTTGGTTTCTTCAACCTGGCCATCCGGCCGCTCGAAGAACGTCAGGACCTGGCTGTGCCCGATCTCCGATTCCGTCAGGACGTGGGCGTAGACGCTCATCGTCACGGCCGGGCTCGAGCGCCCCAGGATCTTGCTCACCACCGCGACCGGGACGCCCCGGCCGAGGAGGATTGTGGCACACCAGGTGGGTGCTCGAAGTGTTGGCTCGCCACGATACGGGCTTTGGCGAAGCGCTTGAACGAGTTGGGCACCAGGTATGACCACCTGATTCATCCGGCGCGGCACGAGCCGAATTGCCGGAGTTCACCGGCTCGAGGCGACCTGTCTGATCCGATTCATGTCCCAACCTTGACTGCCGCGGTGCCAGATGGCCTTGGCATCGGCTACCGCGAAGGTGCCAACCGTTGATGGCTCAAACTGGTTCTTGTCCCAGAAGTCCTGTGCATGCTCGAGGCAGGAATATACGTAGCCGCCGACCGAAAAGACCACCTTGGCCGGCTCAGAGCAGGTCGGCTTTGGCCATTCGCTCGTCGAACCATCGCAGGCGAGCGCTGTCGTGCTGCCGATAAATACCGCTTCGTCGATCTCTCTCATGGCCCTAGATGCAACCCGTGTCGATCGATCTAGTGTCAGGCAATGGCGCAACACATGAAGGTAGTCCGTCAGCAGGAGGTCCGACGAGCTCTGGGACTTGACGACCCATTGCGCTGAGGCTGTCGGGATGGCAGCCTCAGCGCATGATCACCGAGACACAGATCTGCGATTGGGTCGATCGGCTCACAGCGGCCGAAGTCGAGCTGCTGGCCAAAATCCTTCGCGTCGAGGGAGCTAGAGCGCAGGCTGAGACGAGTGGACGATCGGCCGGTCGAGACCTTGGGCTATTGAGCATCGGCCCGAGGCTCGCTCGTCGTGGCGGCGGAGTCGTAGTGACCGATCAGGGCGGGCTCTGGGCCCGCTGGGCGTGGGACTTCACCGATCCGGATTGGAGCCATGCCGAGCTTCTCCTGGATGACGCCCTTGTCGTCGTTCGTTGCGCTGATCTTCTACCTCGAGACCTGGTGAGCGCCGTCATCGCTCCGCTGCAGGTCGTTCTAGCACCGCTGGATCCAAGGTCAGCAATGCCCAACTAGCGCAGTTGGGCCGAGCGGCTTTGCCGTCTCATTGACTTCCCCCTGGACTGCACAGCGTCCTTCCGACCAGTCACGAGGCCCAGAGCGTCCACGGAAGCGGGGCACCTTCAGCGGCCCGGGCCCCGTGTGGCTGATCGCCAACGGCCACGTGCCAGGGACACTCAGGCTCGGTGCTCGGTGTCGGCGCCGATGGTCGCTGGGGAACCGTCAGCCAGAACTACCGACCGGAGTCAGAGCGGAACGACCACAACCAGGTGTGGTCTACGGCGTCGCCAGACCCCACGAACCCGCGCCAAGAGGGAGGTCTTGAGCACGGACCCGGTGCGGTGAGGGGACGTGGCAGGTTTTGCAGACCTCCCCCTTAACCACTTGGGTACGTCGCCTCGGAGACGTTGCCGGAAGGGGCCGGCTCGACCGGGTCGCGGCCCGGAGTGGCTGCCCCTCGAGGATTCGAACCTCGGTTAACGGATCCAAAGTCCGCTGTCCTACCACTGGACGAAGGGGCACCGGTCGCGCCGCCGGCGGGATGCCGTTCGGCCCGACCGGGCGCTAGGACGAAGTTGTTGGAGCGGAAGACGGGGTTCGAACCCGCGACCTCAACCTTGGCAAGGTTGCGCTCTACCAGCTGAGCCACTTCCGCTCGTATTACCGCCGGACCAACCGGTTCTGGTGCCGAGAGCCAGAATCGAACTGGCGACACCGCGATTTTCAGTCGCGTGCTCTACCAACTGAGCTATCTCGGCCCGATGGCCTGACCAGGCGGGCCGCCCGTCGGCGGGCCGAAGAATACCACGGCCCAGCGGCCCAGCGGTCAGATCAGCTCCGGACCAACCCGAGGGGCCGATCCTGCACGAGATCCATGTGCGCGCCGAGCTCCGGGCCATCGGCCCGTTCCTCCGGGCGGACGTCGTGCTCATTCACTCCAGATCCAGCTCGGACCGCCGGGCGGCATGCGGGCGGGCATTTGCATCGGACGCAAGTAACCGACGAGCTGACGGCCCCAGATCGTGGAAATGGCCTGTTCAGGGCCGATCCGGGGTCAGTTCTGGCCGAATCTCGTCGATTCCCTGTGTCTGACGCAGAAGTTCGACGCACTTGGCCCGATGCTCGTCGGTTACTTGCGCCACATGCAAATCGAGGGGCCGGGAGCCGCCGGGAGCCGCGAGCCGCTGGGAGCCGCGAGCCGCGGAGCCGCTTGGAGCCAGCCGCTGGACAAAGCCTGAGCCTGGACCGCGGCCAGGGCGCAGATCCTAGCTTGCGGCGCCGATCGAGCTGGCCTCGTCGGGCGGCATCGGGGCTTCGCCGGTCAGCTGGCGGAGCCGGTTGATCCGGTCGACGAGGGGCGGGTGGGTCGAGAAGAGCCCGCTGGAGCTTGCGCCGAGCTTCATCAATGGATTGTGGAAGTACAGGTGCTGGGTGGCCGGGTTGGCCTCCTTCATCACCGTCTTGTCGCCGGACAGCTTGGCCAGGGCGCTCTCGAGGCCGTGCGGGTTGCGGGTCAGCTCAACCGATGAGGCGTCCGCGAGGTACTCGCGCTGGCGACTGACCGCCAGCTGGACGAGCTTGGTGAAGATCGGGGCAAGGACGGCCAGGACGATCGCGACGACGAAGATGATCACCTGGAACGCCCCGCCGCCGCTGTTGTCGTTGTTATTCGAGCGCCGGCCTCCACCGAACCAGAACGTGTAGCGCAGGAAGAAGCTGGACAGGAGGGCGACGCTGCCAACGAGGACCCCGACGAGCAGCGAGAAGCGGATGTCGAAGTTGCGAACGTGCGAGAGCTCATGGCCCAGGACACCCTGGAGCTCCTCGCGGTTCATGACGTTGAGCAGGCCGGTCGTGATGGCGATCGACGAGTGGTTCGGGTCCCGGCCGGTCGCGAAGGCGTTCATCGCGTCGTCCTGGATGATGTAGACGGCCGGCATCGGGATCCCGGCGGCGATCGTCAGCTCGCGGACCACGTTGAACAGCTGGGGCGCCTGCTCCTCGGTCACCGGCTTGGCCGAGGATGCGGCCAGGACCAGCTTGTCGCCATAGAAATACGACGCGACCGAGGTGATCGAGCCGATCACGACCGCGATCACGATCGCCCCGACCGCACCGGCCCGGGAACCGGTGAGGGCGTAGCCGATGGCGCCCCCGAGGACACCGAGGATCACGAGCAGGATCAGCACCAGGAACACGCTGTTCCGGACGTTGGCCGATTTCTCGCTGTAGAAGGTTGTTGAGGCCATGGTTGCGCGACTCGCCCCGAGCCGGTCCCTCCCGAGCCTAGCGGAGCTGGACCTGCGGGACCGCCTGCGCCTCCGGCTCGGCCTCGAAGAACTCGCGCTTGGTGAAGCCGAGCGGTCCTGCCAGCAGCACGGCCGGGAACGTCGCGATCCCGGTGTTGAAGTCGAGGACCGTCGCGTTGTAGTGCTGGCGGGCGAACCCGATCTGGTTCTCGGTGGTGGTCAGCTGCTCCTGGAGGGCGAGGACGTTCTCGTTCGCCTTGAGCGTCGGGTAGTTCTCGACGGTCGCGAACAGCGAGCGCAGGGTTCCGGTCAGCGCATTCTCGGCCTGGGCCTGGGCGGCTGGACCCTGGGCCCCGGCGGCGACCGCGTTGGCGCGCGCATCAGTGACCTTCGTCAGGACGTCCTGCTCGAAGTCCATGTAGCCCTTGACGGCGTTGACGAGGTTCGGGATCAGGTCCCAGCGGCGCTTCAGCTGGACCGAGATCTGGGCGAATGCCTCATCGACCCGCAGACGGCGCTGGACCAGGCCGTTGTAGGTGAGGATGACGAATCCGACCACCACCACGATGATGACGATCAGGATGATCAGGGGTGCGCTCATGAGTCTCCTTGCACATCCGGGCCGTGACGCGGCCGCAGCATCAAATTCAGTCTAGCAGCGGCGGCCAAGAGCACGGTACGTTGGGGGTGGTGCAGCCCCCGGACGATCGGGCGACGGGCAGACGGGTTGTCGCGCGGCACGCTAGATTCAGGACATTGTCCACAGCGGAGGGCGGCACGTCTTGCCCTTCGTAGCCCAATAACGGAGGACCCCTGTGGTTTCAGCCCGACGACTTCTCACGGCCGGCATCATGTCGGCTGCGCTCCTGAGCCTGGCCGCCTGCAGCAGCACGGCGACCGCGGCCCCCGGGTCGAGCACGGCTCCAGGCGCCGGCGGTGCCAGCAGTGCGCCGGGCCTCGGTGGCCTGGGCGGCCTTCTGCCGTCTGGTTTCGCCCTGCCGTCCGGGCTGGACCTCGGCGGTGCCGGGTCCGCGAGCATCGATGCGAGCACGATCCTGAGCGCCGACGTGGCGGCATCGATCATCGGCGGAAACCCCACGCTGCAGCCCGGCAGCATGAACCTCGGGCCGATCAGCCTGGCCTCCTACGGCACCGACAGTGGCGACAGCGTCTCGGTCTACGTGGAGACGATCCCGGGCGGAGTGTCGTCCGCGTTGCTCCAGGCCGCGATCACGTCCGCAGGCAACAGTGGGGACATGACCCCGGTCAGCGGCCTCGGGGACGCGGCCGGCAAGGTGATCGATGACCATGAGGCCACGGTTGCCTTCGCCAAGAACGGGACCATCGTGGTCGTGTCGGCCAGTGTCGACTCCCAGGCGGGGACCGACCTCGAGCCAAAGGTCGAGGCTGTGGCTCAGCAGATCGCGGGCAAGCTCTAGACCGAGCTCAGCCGGGCACGCCGCGGCCTCGCCGCGTTCCCGCCTCCGGCCTCGCCGCATTTTCTGCCTCGGGCCGGCGGCCCCGCCGGGTTTATGCCGCCGGCCACGCCGGGTCCGTGCCTCCGGCCCCGCTGGGGTTTGTGCCGATTAGCGATGGGCGTGCTGGTATCCGACGATGAACGAGCGTTTGGTTGGGGGAGACGAAGGAGCCGGCGCCGTTTCGTGTGGGAGGTAGCTGGTCGATCCCGCCCAGACTGACCTAACAGGGGCCTGATTCTCGGATACCAGCACGACCATCGCTGTCCGACAAGAAACGAGCTGCGCAGCTGCCTGATTCGCGGATATCCGCGGACGAGCCGTGGTGGGCGGTACTGGACTCGAACCAGTGACTTCCTCGGTGTAAACGAGGCGCTCTGACCAACTGAGCTAACCGCCCGCTGGCCGAGGATACGGGCCGTCAGCCGGCTGCGGGAAATGGTGCCCAGGCCGGGACTTGAACCCGGATGAGTTGCCTCATACGCCCCTCAAAC
>JBEPUS010000045.1:0-14528 GCA_041691435.1 Chloroflexota bacterium | reverse complement strand
TTGCCCTGGCGCCGAGGCGCGGCTGCGCCCAGCTCCGCGCCAGCTCCGCGCCAGCGCCAGCGCCCGTCTGCCGCTGCGCCGAGCTCCGCGCCAGCGACTGCGCCACGTCTGCGGCTGCGCTATGTTCCACGCCGGCGCTACGTCCGCGCCACATCCGCGCCGGGCGCTACGTCCGCCCGGGCGCTACGTCCGCGCCGAGCCGGCTCGGGTACCCGGTACCTCAAATCGGCCCTTTCCCGGTCCGCCGGGGCAGTTTCGCGGGTATCTGCCGAGGGGCGGAGGCCATTTGGATCCCGTTCCACGCTTGCGACGGGACATGTGCCGTCTCGTCCGACCCACCGCCTCGCCGATTCGGGCCGCCAATCGGCGGTTTGAGGTACGGAGTACCCGCACCGCCTGACCAGGCGCGCTCGCGAGCCCGTGCGTGTTCCTGGAACGGCAAACTGGCGATTTGGAGTGCTGCCACGAGTCGGAACGAGACAAACGCTCACGAATTCACAACGCTCGGCGGCCACGCCACGCCGCGACCGGCGCCGGGCCCGCTCAGCGGGTCCGCAGAATCGAACGACCCCTGCCGCTTCGACAGGGGTCGCCTCGTGGACTCGGCCGGGACCCGGCTAGTGGGTCACGACCGGTATCGGGATGGCGGCGGCACGTCGGTCCGATTCCTCGCGGGCGACGTCCGCTGCGACCCGGGCCAGGGCGGGGGTCTCGAAGAGGGAGAACCCGATCCCATGCTCGGAAAGCTCGGCGAGGCCCCACCCGTGGTAGAGCCCGCGGCTCGCAACGGCGCACATCTCGTCGTACAGCTCCGGCCAGCCGACCTTCCGTCGGTGGTAGCAGAAGCGCACGAAATCGATCGCCTCGGCGGACACGGTCGCCGCGACGGGCGTGCGCGCATCAGTCAATGATGTCCCCTCCTCCTCTCGCGTCTGCAGGGCGCGCTCGACCGCGGAAGCGGGCGGTCCGGCCGCGTGCAATCGGGGTGCCGAGAGCCCCCTCCCGAGGTGTCTCAGCCCGTTCCAACCATCATAGGCGCCGCCTCGGATCGCGGGCAGGGGTTTGTCCACGATCTCGTCCACCAACTTGTCCACACGCCCGGGCGGGGCCGCGAATCAGCTGGGCGCGGGTCAATTCGGCCGGCGGCGAATCCCGAGACCGGGTGCTTCGGATAGCTGCCAGCGGCAATCCGGGCCAAGCTCGAGGCCCTCGAACGGGTCGCCCGAGATCAGCAGGCAGCCATCAAGGTCAATCCAGTCGGCGAGCGCGGCGGTATGGGCCGACGCGGCGATCCCGAGCGAAGTCTCCTCCATGCATCCCAGGAAGGTCCGGAAGCCAAGCTCGTGGGCCCGGGCCAGCATCCGCTGAGCCGGCCCCGGCCCGCCGCATTTGGCCAGCTTCACGTTGACCCCATCAACCACGCCGACCAGCCCGTCCAGGTCGCGGATCGTGACGGCGCTCTCGTCGGCCACCAGGGGGAGCTCGGAGCGCTCCTGGAGCCAGCGCAGCTGGTCGAGCCGGTGCGCCGGGAACGGCTGCTCGATCAGCTCAACGCCGAGCCGGACGAGATCGGGGATCAGGCGGGCCCCCTGGTCCTGCGTCCAGGCTGTATTCGCATCAACCCGGATCGGACCGTCAAAGACCCGTCGGACCGCCTCGAGCGTCTCAAGGTCGGCCGGACCGCCGACCTTGATCTTCAGGGCCGGGAACCGCCTGGCTCGGCCGGCCCGGGCCGCCACGACCTCGGGCTCGTCCAGGCCGATCGTGAAGTCGGTCGGGCCGATCGCCGACGAGAGTCCGAGCAGCGCGTAGACCGGCCGGCCGAGGCGCTTGCCCACGAGGTCGTGGATCGCGGTGTCCAGGGCGCATTTCGCCGCACCATGGTGGGCGATCCGCGCGTCGAAGCGGTCCCCGATCGCCTCCAGGCCGGGGGTGGGCCCAGCGGCCGCCGCCTCGAGGTCGTCGGGCGTGATCGCCTCGAGGAGGAGCGGCAGGACCGTCGCGATCGTCTCCAGGGTCTCTCCGTAGTAGGCATCGGGGTAGCCCTCGCCGTAGCCAACGAGGCCCGGCCAGGCCGGGTTGCGCAGCTCGACAATCACCGAGCTCATCCCGTCGCCGCCGTGCGCCCGGGCGATCCGGAACGGCTCGCGGTAGGGCAGGTGCATGGCCTCGCTGGTGAGCTCCAGGCTCATCGGCCGGTCCCGGCCCCGTCGAGTGCCTCGACGCCGGTCTGGATGGCGGCCCACAGGCGCTCGGGACCGAAGCGGACCGGATCGTCCGCGGGCAGGCCCGTCTCAGCAGCGGTCTCGGCGATCACCCGGCGTGCGTCGGCATCCTCGGCATAGAGCGAGGTGTTGAGGGCGATCGCCACGACCTTCGAGGGAGCGACGACCCCGGCGACCTGCTCATGGAGGCGGATGAAGTCCGTCAGCGGCTGGAGGGGGAAGGTTCGGCCAGGGACGTGGTCCCAGTCGTGCTCGGGGAGACCCGGCTTGTGGACCATCACCATCGCCTGGGGCGTGCTGCCGTGGATCAGGCTCAGGGTGACCGCACTGTAGGCGGGATGGTCGAGGGACCCCTGGCCCTCGACCAGGATCCAGTCGCCCTTCGCCTCGGCCTGCTCGACGAGCCACTCGCAGGTGCCGTTGGCAAAGTCGCTGATCACCCGGTCGACGGCCACGCCCCAGCCGTCGATCATCATCCCGGTCTGGCCGGTCGGCACGAAGACCGCAGCCAGGCCGGCGTCGATCGCCGCCCGGCGCAGCTCGAGGGCGACGCTCATCTTGCCGATCGCGCAGTCGGTGCCGACGGTCAGGATCACGTGCTTGCCCGGGCCATGGGCCCGGCCGACGGCCGTCTCCTCGCGGCTCGGAGGGCGGCGGTAGTCGACGATCTCGACCCCTGCCGCCCCGGCCGCGGCGGCGAACTCGGGATCGTCACCGATGAATGTGTGCAGCCCGGAGAGGATGTCGAGGCCCGCGGCGATCGCGGCGAGGATCGTCCGGCGCCAGGCCGCCGGCAGCTTGCCGCCGGTTGGGGCGATGCCGATGAGCAGGGCGGTCGGTGCCCCGCGGGCCGGGCCCTGCGCCTGCGCCTCGGCCAGTGAGGCCACGATTGGGATGTCGAAGCGGGGCTGGTCGCCGAGCCATTCGCGCACGTTGCGCCCGGCATTCGTCGAATCGATCACAGCCACGATCGGATCCGGGCCATAGCGGATCACGCCCATCGCTGTCTTGCCGTCATGTGGTCCGAAGCGACCCTCGGCGAGGACGATCAAGCGGCGCAGCGGCACCTCGGACACGGGCCCTCCACGACGATCTCTCCGGCCGGCCATCGAGTCACTGGTACCGCATACCGGATTCGAACCGGTGATCTCCGCCTTGAGAGGGCGGTGTCCTGGGCCTCTAGACGAATGCGGCAGGTCGGCCGATGGCGTCGAGCGCCGGACCGGCCGGAATGATACCAGCGAGCGCTTACAGGTGATTCGTTTCGAGGAAGGCCCGAACGGTCTCGGCGACCTGCAGATGACTCGCCTCGCCCAGCACGAGCCCGAAGTGGGAGTGGGCGCCAAACGGCTCGTACTCCGCCGAGAGCCACTCGGCCAGGCGCTCGCTCGAGGCCTCCGGCACGTAGCGATCCAGGCCGGCTCCGATCACCAGGGTCGGGATGCCGGCCAGGCGGGCTCGCTCGACCGGCACGCCGGCGATCATCTGCCGGCGGGCGGCACCGGACTCGTGGGGCTTCTGCCCAAGGAGGTGCTGAATCCGCAGGATGTCGGCCAGGGCCAGGTCACGATGATCGCGCTGGAGCCGCTCGGGCAGCGTCTCCCAGCCGAGCAGGTCACGGCCGTAGACCTCGGGGATCTCGCGCAGCTCATGGCCATGGGCCGGTGGCCGCAGCTCGCGGGGCAGCTCGGCCGAGAGCAGGATCAGGCCGCCGACGGGATGTCGCTCCACGGCTTTGAGGGCCAGCAGGCCGCCCATGCCATGGCCGACCACGACCACCGACGAGCCCAGCCGCTCGATCGCTTCGAGGACATCCTCGGTGTACGTGTCGAAGGACAGGGTGGTGGGGTCGGCCGTCTGCGACCAGAAGTGGTTGCGCAGGTTGAGGGCGTGGCCCTCCCAGCCGCGGGCGGCGAAATACTGGAGGTGGTGCTCCCACACCCACGAGCCGGCCAGCTCGCCATGGACGAAGAGCAGCGGCCGCCGGCGCGAGCGTCGCTCCGGCAGCCATGATTCGATGTAGATGCCGCGTTCGCTGAGCTCGATCTCGTCCTTGCGGACGGGTCGGGTGGGCACGCTCGCGGCCGGTGGCCGGGCGCCGGTCAGGGATTCGGTCATCGTCCTACCACTCGTGCGGGTTGAGTACGAGGCCGCTCAACGGCTTCGGATAGACATCGTTCGACGCCGGTTCCGTGGGCGACGCCACGAACAGCGTCAGGATGTAGTCGAAGGCGGGATCCTCCTCGCACGAGCGGCTCATCCTGCGCTCGTCCCGGTAGCGCAGGGCCGTCGCGTAGCGGTCGTGCCCGTCGGCGATCGTGACCGGACCGCTGCCGGCCACAGCGACGAGGGCGTCCACCTGAACCGCGTCCGGTCCGTCAGAGGCCAGCACCCACATCCGGTGGCGAACCCCGTTGCCAGCCGTGATGTCGGCAATCGGCTGCGTCTGGGCAACCTCGGCCAGGATCCGGGTCGAGACCCCGTCCGGATCAGCGTACTGCCCCACGATGGGGCTGGTGTTCACCCCAGTTGCCCGGAGCAGCTTGTAGCGATCCTCGCGCGGGGCGGACATTGTCCGGTCGTGGGCCAGCACGCCTGATCCGTTGTCGAGCGGTTCGAGCCGGAGGCGCCCGAAGAATCCGCGCTGGACTCGCTGGGCCCCGGAACCGGGTTCGGGGTGGGTCTGCTCGTAGGCGTAGACGGACGGCCGGGGATCCTTGTGGAAGGTCCCGTCGGACCGCCAGGCCGCAAACGTCCGGGCCGCGCGACGGTAGCGGTCGTCCGGCCCGTCGCCCTGCTCGCCGACGGGCAAGTCGAGGCGCACGACGTTCTTCGGATGGCGTGCGAGGAGGTCGACTGCCTCGGTCGGGCTGATGGCGTCATACGCCGGGCTGACCACCGCAGCGAGGTCGCCGATGACATCCGACTCGTAGCGGAGAGCGCGAAACGGCCGGACTTCGGGCACGGGTTCCTCAGTGCTGGCGCGCCGCCGGGCGCGGCGATTGGGCGCGACGGTCAGCCCGTCGATGAGCGCCTCGGTGGCTCCATCGTACGATACGGCGGCTCCTCCAGCGCTTCCGGCGCGGATCCGGGGGGCCGGTGGTAGCCTCGGGCCATGTCCCGGATCGTCCTCGGCCTGTTGGCCCTGCTCCTGGCCGGCTGCGGGACGCGCGTGGCAGACCTGCCCTCGCCGAGTCCAGCCAACTTCCCGTCGATCGTCTCGCAGCTCAGCGCTGCCGGGATCACGGTCACCGACCAGGTCTCGGGCGATGCCGGTTGCAAGAATGCCCAGCTGGTCTCGACGGCCATCGGCTTCACCGCGTCGGGGCTCGATCAGCCTGGCCCGGTCCGTATCCACATCTACATCTTTGCCGACTCGGCGACCTGGTCACGCCTGTCGATCTCGGTGGCGGAATGCGCCCAGAGCTTCGTGACGGATCCCGAGACGTACGAATCGCTGGATCCGTCCCCGTATGTCCTCGACGGCCAGGGGCCGTGGGGCGCCACCTTCAGGTCGACCCTCCTCAGCGTCCTGACGACGGCGGCGGGCGACGGCGGGAACGGCAGTGATGGCGGGGGTGGCGGGAACCCGTAGGCTCCGGAAGTCCCGGGCTCAGACGACCCGCAGGTCAAGGATCTTGCGCGCGATGACCAGGCGCTGGATCTGGCTGGTCCCCTCGCCGATCTCGGTCAGCTTGGCGTCCCGCAGGAACCGCTCAACCTTGTACTCCTCGATGTAGCCGTAACCGCCGTGGACCTGGATGGCCGCGTTCGTGGCACGCGCGCTGACCTCCGAGGCGAAGAGCTTGGCCTGGGCAGCAGCCAGCCCATAGTCGCGGCCCTGGTCCTTGAGCCAGGCAGCCCGCCAGACGAGGGAACGGGCCGCTTCGATCTCGGTGGCCATGTCGGCGATCATGAAGGCCACGCCCTGGAACGAGCCGATCGGCCGCCCGAACTGCTGGCGCGTCTGGGCATACGGGATGGCTGCGTCGAGGGCCGCCTGGGCGAGGCCGACGGCCAGGGCGCCGATGCTGATCCGGCCACCGTCCAGCGTCCGCAGCGCGATCTTGAAGCCGTCACCGCGCTCTCCCAGCAGGTTTGCGGCCGGGACGCGGGCACCCTCGAAGATGAGCTCGCCGGTCGCCGAGGCGTGCAGGCCCATCTTCTCCTCGAGGCGGCCGATGCTGAAGCCGGGCGTGTCGGCGGGCACGATGAACGCGCTGATCTCCGGGCCACCATCGCCCTTGCCAGCAGCCGCCTTCTGCCGCGTGCCTGTGCGGGCGGTCACGATATAGGTGCCCGCCTGGCCGGCGTTCGTGATGAAGCGCTTGCCGCCATCCAGGACCCAGCTGCCGCCGTCCGGGCCCTCCTCGAAGCGGGCCGTGGTCCGCGTGCCGCCCGAGTCCGACCCAGCCCCGGGCTCGGTCAGGCCGTATGCGCCGATCACCCGGCCCTCGGCCATCGGCACGAGATAGCGCTCCTTCTGGTCAGGCGTGCCGGACATGTGGAGCGGACCGCACCCGAGGCTGGTATGGGCGGCGACGATCAGCCCGAGCGAGCCCCAGACCCGGCCAATCTCCTCGACGGCGATCGCGTACGCCAGCGTATCGAGACCCGAGCCGCCCTCGTCCTCGGGGAACGGGATGCCCAGCCAGCCCATCGAGCCCAGCCGGTCGACAACCGGGCGCGGGAACCGCCGCTCGCGCTCATGCTCGTCGATGACCGGGGCGACCTCGTCGAGCAGGAAGTCGCGAACCGTGGCGCGGAGCAGGGCGTGCTCCGGGGAGAGATCGAGATCCACAGCCGGAGGGTACACCGGGGCAGCCGGCCGAGCGGCTTTGTTGACCCTCTGCTAGCCTCACCCGTGAGATGGAGGGCCCAAGCCTCGATTCGCCGCTCCCCAACGACTCGCTGCCCGCGCGCCATCACGCCGGCGACCAGCGCGGCACCCCCGGAGCGCAGCTGAACGGCCGCGCGCCCACCCTCCGCCGGGAGCTGGTGGTGGCGCTCCGAACGAGCGGCCCCATCTCACCGGACCAGCTGGCGGCACTCGTCGGAGCGAGCCGGACGGGCGTCCTGCAGCAGCTCCGCTTCCTCGAGGCCGACGGGCTGGTATCTCGGCGCACGGAACGGCACGGCGTCGGCCGGCCGCGCCACCTCTACGACGTCACGCCGAGCGCGCAACAGCTCTTCCCGGCGAACTACGACGGACTGGCTGCGGGCCTGATCGCGGCCATCGATGCTGTTGGTGGACGCGAGCTTGTCGAACGCGTCTTCGAAGCGCGGCGCGGCCAAACGACCGAACGGATCCAGCGTCGGCTCGATGAGAGCCCCGGCCGGCAGGCTCCGTTCCTCGAGCGGGTGCGCGAGCTGGCCGTCATCCAGGACGAGCAGGGCTACCTGTGTGCGGCTGAGCTGTCGGCCGACGGGACGATCCGGCTGCGCGAGCACAACTGCGCGATCTACCACGTCGCAGCGGGCAACCCGGCCGCCTGCGAGGCCGAGCTGGCGATGTTCCAGGACGTGCTCGGCGGCGACGTGGTCCGCGAGACCCATATCGCGGCGGGCGACCGCTGCTGCACGTACCGGGTCAGCGCCCGACCGGACTGATCAGGCTTCCTCGCGCTCGACCTCGGCCCGCCGGGCGGGCTCGAGGACCGCAGGGATGACGTCGGTGACGTTGGGCACGAAGGACGCCGCGAGGGCGGTGTCGATCGCGACCTGCTGATCGTCGGTGGAGAGGATCCCCAGCCGGCCGAGCGTGTGGAGCTCGTCGCGGATGTAGGTCTTGAGCATCTCCGGTCCGTCGGTGTTGATCGAGAAGCGAACCTCGTTGCGCCGGAACTGGTCGAAGATCCAGCGGAACTCCTCCCAGCTCTTGACGACGCCGGTATTGAGGTTGGAGGTGGGGCAGATCTCAAGGACGATCGCCCGCTCGCGGAGCATGTCCATCGCGCGAGGATCGTAGGCCGCCTTGACGCCGTGGCCGATCCGATCGGGTTCAAGCAGCTCGACCACGCGGGCGACCTCTTCGATGGGCCCCGATTCGCCAGTGTGGACGGTGAGGCCCAGGCCGAACTGGCGAGCTCGTCGGAACAGCCGTCGGTAGTCCGCGACGCGGAAGGTCGAGCTCTCGGGACCGGCGATGTCCACCCCCACGACGCCCCGGTCGTGCCAGATGATCGCTTTCTCGACGAGGATCTCGTTGAGCTCGAAGGGGAACGCCCGGTCCAGGCAGAAGATCAGGCCGGGCTTGACCGGGTATTCGAGCGACGCGCGATCCATGCCCCGCACGGCGGCCGCAATGATGTGATCGAGATCCTGCTCGCCGCCCCGGTTCCGTTTCATCGGGTTGAAGCGCAGCTCGGTGGTCGTGATGTTGTTCTTGCGATAGGCGCCGCCAATCACCTCGTAGACCGACCGCTCGACGGCGAGCGGCGACGACTGGATCAGCTCAGTCCAATGGAAGAGCTGGAGGTAGCCATCGAAGCTCCGGCTGCGCTTGCTGGACACGGTGATCATGTCCCGGAATTCCCAGTAGTCCTTCGTCGGGAGCTTGATCCCCTGGGCGTGGGCGATGCCCCACATGATCGAGGGCGTGACCGCACCGCCGAGGTGGCAGTGGAGCTCTGCGAGAGCGGTCTTGCGCGAGATCGTGGCCATGGCCTGAGGATAGACCAGTCGCTCAGGGCCGGCCGAGGCAGACCGTGAGCGAGGCGTCCGTTGAGCCGCCCACGAGAATCTCGTAGCGGCCGTCCGGCCACGGCGCGCCGTCGGGCTGCTCGAGGTAGTCGATCGCCCCCGCGTTGTGCGTCGTCAGGTTGTGCGTGCTCGGGAGCAGCTCGATCGCGCGCGGTTCGTCATGCCACCCGACAACCTGCCAGCCGCGGACCTGGAGGTAGTCGCGGGGCAGGCCCGGGGCGGTCAGCGCCACGACCTGGGCTCCTGACGGCAGATCAGGCAATCCCGCGCAGAGTCGCGCCGCCGTGACGCCGGTGAGCTCAGTGCTTGCCCCCGGTGCCGGCATCGACGAGGGCCTGGGCTGGACGGGAGCCCAGGCCGACCACGATCCGTCGAGAGCGATCGAGATGATCGGCACCTCGGTGCCGACCTCGAAGCTGGGACCACCGGCCGGGCTGGTCCCGGCGCCAACCGCGAGGCCCCAGCTTTCGGCGTTGCCGCCCGGACTTCGGATCACCCGTTCGGCGGCGGAGCGGGCCAACGCGATCAGCGGGATGGCCGACGGGCTGGGCGAGGGCGAGTCGGTCGGCGCGGGCGAAGGCCGGAGCCCTGTCGGCAGCGGCCCGGTCAACGCAGCCGGCTGGTGATTGCCGTCGCCCCACGGCCGGATGATCGCCGCGCCGACCAGCACCACGGCCAGGACCACGGCCAGGCTGCCCGGGTCGAGCCTGCGCTGGCGGCGGCCCAGCCCCACCGGCTCGAACGCGACGACGCCATCGGGTTTCAATTCCGGCGGGGAAGGCTCCACCCTGGTGTATTCGTCGCCGGAGCGGGCCCGGTTCAGCCCGCCAAAGCGTCCGGGACGGCAGCTCCGCCTGGGACGATCCGGCCCTGGGCATCGACGGTTGCCCGGCGCCGGACGCGGCGCAGCTCTGCGCCGGGCACCTGGTCGCGGGCGTGATAGCTCGACCGAACGAGCGGACCCGACTCGACGTGGCGGAAGCCGAGCTCGAGTGCCTCGGTCTTCATCTCGGCGAACTCGTCGGGGTGGTAGTAGCGGATCAGCTCGAGATGCTCGGTCGAGGGGCGCAGGTACTGGCCGATCGTGAGGATGTCGCAGTCGACCGCTCGCAAGTCGCGGAACGCCTGGCTGAGCTCCGGGCGCGTCTCGCCGAGGCCCACCATCAGGCTCGACTTGGTGTGGACCGTCCAGGCGTCAGCGACGGCATACGCCTTGGCCCGCTCCAGGACCGACAGGCTGCGGTCATACCGGGCGCGCTTGCGGACGGGCTTCTGGAGGCGCTCGACGGTCTCGAGGTTGTGGTTGAGGATGTCCGGCCGGGCGTCCATGACCGTCTTGAGCGACGCGTCCGTGCCGTTGAAGTCGGGGATCAGGACCTCGACGCCCATGCCGGGGCTCCTGGCCCGGACCTGGCGAATCGTCTCGGCGAAGATCCCGGCTCCCCCGTCGGGCAGGTCGTCGCGAGCGACGCTGGTGATCACGACGTGCTCGAGATCGAGCGTGGCAAGGGCCTCGGCGACCCGCCGCGGCTCGTCGTCGTCAAACCAGGTGGGCCGGCCGGTCTTGACGGCGCAGAACCCACAGGCTCGGGTACAGGTGTCGCCGAGGATCATGATGGTGGCCGTGCGCTGGTCCCAGCACTCGGCGATATTGGGGCAGTGGGCCTCCTCGCAGACCGTGTTGAGGCTGAGTCCTCGGAGCAGGTCCTTGAGATCGTGGTAGTTCTCGCCGGACGGGATTCGCGCCTTGATCCAGTCGGGGTGGCGGCGCAGGGCAGTCGACCCATCGGCGGCCGCAAGGCCGGCCGCACCGCCCCCGAGCGCGATCGACAGCTCGGCGGGATTGCCGTGATGAGCGCCCGGTGGCACGAAGATCGGCAGAGGACGTCCCATGGCTGCGAGTGTAGGCCCTACGCGCCGAACGTCGCGCGCAGGCCGGCCTCCACGTCGCGGGCCACGAAGCCGAGCTCGCGCTCGGCCTTGGCTGGGTTCGCCCAGTAGGTCACGCCGGCGGCGGCGCTGATCGTCTCGGCGAGATTGGCAGGCAGGCCGCCCGCGGCCCCGATTCGCCGATTCAGCGGGACCAGCAGGCGGAGCAGGGCGGTGGGCACGCTCACGCGGGGCGGGCGCCTGCCGCCGACTCGGGCGGCCGTTGCGATTGCCTCCCGAAGCCGCAGGCTCGGTCCCGCCAGGATGTACTCCTCGCCGACCCGGCCGCGATCCAGGGCGCGAACGATGCCGTCGGCCAGGTCATCGACGTGGCACCAGCTCAGGCCCACGTCCGCGAGGGCCACGTAGTGCAGCTTGCCGGCGTAGGCGGCCCCGAGCTGGCGGCCCGCCTCCGAGTGGTCGCCCGGCCCGTAGACCTGCGACGGCAGCGCGATGATCAGTGGCGCGCCGGCCGAGATCCGCGCCCGAGCGACCTCGTGGGCGCGGTATTTCGTCTGGTCGTAGTAGCTGCGGAAGCCATCGGCCAGGTCCCGCTGGCAGGTCTCGTCGACGATCCGGCCGTGGGTATTGCCGTAGACGTTGACGGTGGAGGTGTAGACGATTCGGCTCGTGCCCGCGGCTGCCGCCGCGCCGAGGACCCGGGTCGTGGTGCCGACGTTCGCGTCGAGCATCGCCGGCCGCTCCTCCGCGAGGATGCCGATTCGATATGCCCCGGCCACATGGATCAGGCCATCCGCGCCGCGGAGCTGCCGCTCGATCTCGTCCGTCGAGTCGAGCGTGCCCTGGACCAGCTCGGCGCCGATGGCCGCGAGCTCACCCGCGCGGGCAGGATCACGAACGATCGCGACCACCTGGTCGCCCCGCCCGCGCAGGTTGCGGGCCACCGCCCCACCGATGAAGCCGGCCGCGCCGGTCACGAGGATCCGCACGGGTTGGAGGCCGGGCTAGTAGATCGCCGTGTCGGGTCCGACGCCCTCGAGCCAGGCCTTGATGTCGCGCAACAGCGCCGCCCCGCCGGCCCCGTCGTTGGCCCGGTGGTCGAGGCCCAGGACGACGTTCATCACCGGCCGAATCGCGAGGACATCGCCTGCCGCGGTCTCGAGGACGACCGGCCGTTTCGTGATCGCCTCCATCGTCAGGATTCCTACTTCGGGCGAATTGATGATCGGCATGGTGAGGTTGGACCCAAGCCAGCCCGTGTTGTCGATCGTGAACGAGCCGCCACCGAAGTCGTCGAGGCGAAGCTTGTTGGCCCGAGCTCGTCCGGCAACGTCGGCGATCGCCTGGTTCAGGCCGTGGATCGAGAGCTGGTCAGCATCGCGAATCACCGGCACGATCAGGCCGTCATCGACGGCCACCGCGACCCCGACGTTGATCCGGCGCTTTGCCAGCAGCCCGGCGTCGGTCCAGTTGGCATTGAACGTGCCGTGGCGCCGGAGGGCTTCGACGGCCGCCTTGACCACGAACGGGACGAAGCTCAACGAGATGCCGGTGCTGGCCTGGTACTCGCGCTTGAGCGACTCACGCAGCCGCACCAGGCCCGATACCTCCACCTCCATCTGGACGTAGGCGTGAGGGATCGCCAGGGCCCGGGTCATCTGGGCGGCGATGCCCTTGCGCATCTGGGTCATCGGCAGGAGCAATTCGTCGGCGCCGGCCGGGAAGCTGATGGCCGAAGCGGAGCTCGCGGCCTGCGCTGACGGCGCGGCCGGTGCCGCGGCTCGGGCGGGTGGCTGCGGACTCCCGGAAGCACCGCCCGGGATCGTCGCCGCGCCTGCGCCACCGACGAGCTGGCCGCCGACGGGACTGTTCGTGCGCTGCGTCTCGACATAGTTCGACACGTCGTCCCGGGTGATCCGGCCGCCGCCGCCGGACCCGATGATCATCGCGGCCGTCAGGCCATGCTCACGGAGCAGGCGCCGGACCGCGGGAGTCATGCGGGCGTCGGCATCGCCGGGCAGTGGCCCGTCGTCGACAGCCGCTGGGGCCTGGGCGGGTTCTGACCGGATTGGCCGCTCGTCGGAGCCGGCCGGCCCGTCCGCCGGGACGTAGAGCGGCGGAGTGGCGGTGACGACCGGGCTCGTTGCGGCAGCGGGCGCGGCTGCGGCCCTCTCCGTGGCCTTGGAGGCCGAGGCGGCAGCGGGCGCGGTTGCAGCATTCGAGGCCCCAGCGCTGGCCTTGGCCGGTTGGGCTGCTTCGCCGCCGGCCTCTTCGGCGGTCTCGATGATCGCGATCTCGGCGTTGTTGGGGACGGTCGCGCCTTCCTCGGCCAGGATCTTGGTCAGGGTTCCCTCGACCGGCGACGGGACCTCGGCGTTGACCTTGTCCGTGATCACCTCGAGCAATGGCTCGTACTTGGCCACATGATCGCCGGGCTTCTTCAGCCACTTGCCGATCGTCCCCTCGGCCACGCTTTCGCCGAGCTGGGGCATCGTCACCTTGGCCACAGATTCAGTCCTCCTGGACGTCGCGCTTCGAGCCGGACTCAATGATGGCTTGCCGGCTCCGACACAGTGTCGCGCATCCCGCCCGGATCGGTCGAGTTGCCGTCCGGTTGCGGCCTGTTCGGGACTCGCCGTCCTCCGCGAAACCCGGGCCGCAGACCGGGCCGGAACCGGGCCGGTGCGCGGCCGGTAAGCGGCCGATACGAGGCCGATACGCGGGCAATACGCGGGCAATACGCGGGCGATGATCGGCGCGGCTCACGATGGATGGGTGGACGATCGACGCGTCGGCCTGATCATTCGCGCCCTGCGCCGCCGCCGAGGCTGGCGGCAGGTCGACCTTGGCGAGGCGGCCCGCTTGTCGCAGGCGTCAGTGTCGATGCTCGAGCGTGGCCACCTTGACGGGTTCTCGTTCCAGGCCGTTCGCAAGGTCCTCGCTGCCCTGGAAGCGCGAGCCGAGCTCGACATTCGATGGCGTGGCGGCGGCCTCGACCGGACGGTGGACGCGGCCCATGCCCGAATGGTGGGTGCGGTGGTCGAAACGCTCCGAGCGCTTGGATGGGAGACCGCGGTCGAGGTGACGTATGCGATCTTCGGGGAGCGGGGCTCGGTCGACGTACTTGCATTCCACCGATCCACGGGGTCGTTGCTGGTCATCGAGGTCAAGACCGAGCTCACCTCGGTCGAGGAGACGCTCCGCCGGCTCGATCAGAAGGTTCGCCTGGCTGGCCAGATTGCGTCGGACCGCGTTGGATGGCACGCCGCGACAACCTCGTGCGTGCTGGTCCTCCCCGAGACGAGCACGGCTCGCGACCAGATACTCCGCCACGGGCGGGTCTTCGATTCGGCCTTGCCGGATGACAACGTCGCCGTTCGCGGCTGGCTGAGGCGGCCATCCGGGACGATCCGCGGTCGCTGGTTCTTCCGGATCATCAGTCCCCGTAGTACTAAGGAAGGATCCGGGAATGGAGCGAGAGTCAGGCGGGCAGGAGGCAGCCTGGTCCGGACGGCTCCACGCACGAATCGGGGCTGACACCGCGACATGTGCCCCGCCCTTGCCTGCAGGGCAACCGTCCATCTTCCAGAACACTACGGGCGGTGATATTCCGGCAGAAACTTGGGCGTGGCACCAGCGCCGGGCCTCGCAAGATGCCTGGCGGTCGGGTCCGGGGACCGACCGGTGCGCCGCCAGCAGAACCTCTGTCTC
>JBEPUS010000044.1:0-14801 GCA_041691435.1 Chloroflexota bacterium | reverse complement strand
GCGATCTACGGCCTGACCGGCCTGAACCCCCTGATCGGCCACGCGGTGCCCGGGGCGATGCTGCCCGCGCTCATCGGGGCCATCGTGATCCCGGGAATCTTCTTCGTCCTGTCGATCCCGTTCGGAGCGGGCGCCCTGGGCCTCGGCGACGTCAAGCTCCTGTTCGGGGTGGGCCTGCTGGCCGGGCTTGAACGGACCACGTTCGGGGTGATCGTCGGGGTCCTGATCTCGGGTGTCGTGATCATCGCGCTGCTGGTCACCCGGCGGATCGGCCTGAAGAGCTTCATCCCATATGGCCCCTTCCTGATCCTGGGTGCCTTCTGGGCGGTGCTCCTCCAGTCCTAGGAGATGGGTCCGGGTGGCGGCACCACCCAAATCGGGGTACGGTGGACTGCCGAGGTATCATGCCTTGGTGCCGGAGTCGTCCCGGACGAGTCCCGTTCGGACGGCGTTCAACCGGCGACGACGTCCGCCAACCGCGTCCGGGACGCGCCAACGGAGATCGCTCGCTCGATGACGACCGCTCGACTGGTCCGCCCGCTCCTCGCCGCCGCGTTCATCTTCTCGCTCCTCGGAGGGTCGTTCACGCCCGACCTGGTCCGCGGCGACGACCTGTCCCAGGCGCAGGCCCAGCAGAGGGCGATCGCCGCGCAGCTCGCGGCCCAGAAGGCCCACATGGCCGAGCTGGCAGCCCTGCAGGCGGACCTGGCCGCATCGCTGGCCGTGACCCGGACAAAGCTGATCGGAATCAACTCCGACCTCGTCGACGTGAAGGCGAACGTCGCCTCGACCCAGGCCAAGGTCAACGCCGTCCAGGCCCAGTACAACCAGCAGGTCACCGAGCTCAACAACCTCGACCTGGCCCTGATCGGGCTGGACCGCGAAGAGGCCCACAAGGCGGCTGACCTGGCCACGACCAAGGCGCTCCTGGCCGCCCACATCCGGGCTGCTTACGATCAGGATCGGACGTCGATCCTCGAGACGATCCTGTCCGCGGCCTCGTTCACCGACGCGCTCGGCGACATCGGCAACCTGATCGACGTCGGCAACCAGGACCACGTCCTGGCGAGCCAGATCGCCTCCGACCAGGCCACCCTCTTCGCGCTCAACGTGACGGTGACCTCCACCCGCGCCCAGACGCAGCAGCTGGCCGAGCAGACCGCTGCCCAGAAGGTCCAGCTCGATGCCAGCCTCGCGTCGCTCAATGCCGCCAAGGCCCAGCTGGCGATCCTCCAGAAGGCCACGTCCAAGGCCCTGGCCCTGCAGGTCTCCACCTACAACAAGCTCTCCAGCAACGCCGCCGCGCTGCGCCGGGCGATCAATGCCGAGGCCGCCGCAGAGGCCTCGATCTCCCGGAAGATCCAGGCAATCCTCAACGCCGGGGGCAACAGCGGCGGGATCCCGTCGCAGTACAACGGCACGCTGAACTGGCCCATCTCGGGCTACGTGACCCAGGAGTTCGGCTGCACCGGCTTTCCGTCGGAGCCGCCCCTCGGCTCGTGTGCCCACTTCCACAACGGCATCGACATCGCCGATCCGATGGACACCCCGATCCACGCCGCCGGAGATGGCCGGGTGGTCTTCGCCGGTCCGCTGTCCGACGGGGCCTGGGTCGTGATGATCGCCCACTCCACCAAGCTGATCACCTGGTATGCCCACGTTGACGACCGGCATGGCCACACCATCCCGGTCAAGGTGGGCCAGTGGGTCACGGCCGGCCAGGTGATCGCCTATGTCGGGATGACCGGCAACACGACCGGGCCGCATCTCCACTGGATGACCCAGTTCAACGGCAACTACGTCAACCCGCGCCTCTTCCTGTGAGCGAGCGGCAGGCCTGCCGCTGTTGACGAATCGCCACCAAAACGTTCACCCGGTCGTAACGGCCGGGCTTGACCGTGCGCATGGGCGAAGGGCTAGAATCGGCCCGAGGCCGCGTTCGCGACCGGGATCCGCGATCCGATGGAGGACGCTGTGAAGCCCACGATGGCCGTGATCCTGGCCGGCGGCGAAGGTGAACGCCTGTCGATCCTGTCGTCGGTCCGGGCCAAGCCGGCGGTGCCGTTCGGGGGCAAGTACCGGATCATCGACTTCACCCTGAGCAACTGCGTCAATTCGGGCATCGACAACGTCGTTGTCCTGACCCAGTACAACCCCCGCTCGCTCAACGACCACATCGGACTCGGCCGGCCGTGGGACCTTGACCGGAACACCGGCGGCGTGAAGATGCTCCAGCCCTACATCGCCCGCGGGCGCGTCGCCGAGTGGTACCGGGGCACCGCCGACGCCGTGCTCCAGAACTGGAATGTCATCGACCACGACCCGTGCGATACGGTCCTGGTCCTGGCCGGCGACCACATCTACAAGATGGACTACACGCCGTTCATCGCCGCCCACCGCCGCAAGCGCGCTGACGTCACGATCGCCGTCCGCCGCGTGCCCCTCGCCGACGCCACCCGGATGGGCATCCTGGCGATGGACGAAACGATGCGGATCACCGAGTTCCAGGAGAAGCCGAAGGCGCCCAGGAGCGATCTCGCGAGCATGGGCGTGTACGTCTTCAGCAAGCGCGCCCTCAAGAAGTGGCTGGCCGAGGACCGGCCGGACTTCGGGGGCAACGTGGTGCCGGCGATGATCGAAGGCGGCGGCCGCGTCTTTGGCTATCGTTTCGATGGCTACTGGCAGGACGTGGGCACGATCCAGTCGTACTGGGAAGCCAACATGGCCCTGGTCGAGGAACGGCCCGAGCTCGACCTGTACGACCGGAGCTGGCTCATCCATACGCGCTCGGAGGAGCGGGCACCGGCCAAGATCGGCGAGACCGCCCAGGTCCACCGGAGCCTCATCAGCCACGGTTGCGTGGTCAACGGTACGGTCGTGAACAGCGTCCTGTCGCCGGGCGTCCGCGTGGAGGTGGGCGCGGTCGTGCGCGATTCGATCGTGATGTTCGACTCGATCATCCGCCAGGGCGCGATCGTCGACCGGGCGATCCTCGACAAGGAGGTGGTCGTCGGCCAGGGCGCCGTCGTCGGCGACGGTCCCGACGGGCCACCCAATCGCCAGGAGCCCGGCCGCCTGAACACCGGGATCACGGTGGTCGGCAAGCGAGCGTCCATCCCGCGCGGCCAGCGGATCGGGCGCAACGTGAAGATCGGTGGGGACGTCCGGGCGGCCGACTTCCCCGGCCGGCTCGTCCGGAGCGGCGATTCGGTCGTGCGGCCGCGCGATCTGGTGGTGCCCCGAACGCCGGCCAAGATCGTCGGGGGCCCGCCCGCCAAGCGGGCCGGCCGCTCCGACGCCGAGGGTGCCGCGGGCTAACGTCTGCGACCGAGCTGGCCCGCCGGCCGACGTGCCCGGGAGCGTCGGCTAGACTCGGCCGCATGCCATCACCGGACGGGACGCCGACGGCCGCAGACATCGAAGGCTGGTTCGCCGAGCTCGCGATCGAGCCAACGGCCCGGATCGACCGCGACGGCGTCGTCGCCTGGGACGTCAAGCTCGACGGCCGGCGCCGGTTCGACGTCCGGTTCACCGTGATCCTCGATCCCTCGCTCGGGCTGATCACCTGGGTCCATTTTGCCCCGCCGATTGGTGACGGCCTGCGCAAGTCGTATCACCGGCTGCTGCGCTGGAACGACGAGTTCCCGTTCGTGAAGTTCTCGCTCGCCGAGGACGGCCGGCCCACCTTGAGCACCGAGATTCCGTTCCGGATCCTGGAACGCGATGAGCTGGGCGTGGCCCTGGCCCGGTCGCTGGCGATCTGCGATGCGCTCCTCGAGGAATCCGCCGGCTGGCTGTGGATTGGTGGCCGGATCCCCGACCAGGCGGGCCGGGTGAGCCGGAACCCCGAGCTCTTCGAGCGCTACGCTGCCCGCCTCCCGGAGCTGCTCGGCTCGTGACCGGGACGCGGCGGCTGAGGCCGGCGGCGTCGATCGCGGTCGGAGTCCTTGGCGGCATGGCGCTGCTCGTCGGCGCTCCAGCAGTCGGGGGCGATCACGGGGCGGTGGTGGACGCCGCCGGGCCGAGCCTGACGATGGTCGGCGCCGCCGTCTACGACGTCCGCCCGGCCAGTCACCTGGTCCACGTCACGGTCTCGCTGGCCGTCACCAACCACCTGGCCGATACGGTGATCGCCCGGCATACGTTCAGCCGGGTCGACGTCACCGTCCCGCCGAGCGCCGCCCACGCCACCGCGTCTGCGGGCACGGCCAAGGTTGGCGTGAGCGTCGCCAGCCGCACGTCGATCCAGCAGGTCCTCTCCGTGAGCCTGGGCGTGGCCCTCGGCGCCGGCCACACGACCAGCGTCGCCCTGGCCTTCGACCTGCCCGATCCCGGTGGTAAGGCCGGCCGGCCGATCCGGGTGGGGCCATCGCTGATCACGTTCCCGGTCTGGGCGTTCGGCTCGTCCGGCCTCGCCGGCTCGAGCGTCGTGGTCCGCTTTCCGGCCGGCTACGACGTCCGAGTCGTGGCCGGCCCGCTGGGCTCGCCGGTGACTGCGCCGAACGGGACGATCTCGCTGACGTCGAGCCCCATCGCCGATCCCCTCGCCTTCAACGCAACCGTGGCCGCGGACAAGCCGAGCGCCTTCGTCGAGACGAAGGTGGACCTCGACATCAACGCCCAGCCGGTGAGCCTGGTGGTGCGATCCTGGCCCGATGATCCCGCCTGGGGGACCCGGATGACGAAGTTGATCCGGTCTGCCCTGCCGCTCCTGGCCAGCGAGATTGGGCTGCCCTATCAACCCAGCGCGCCGGTCGTGGCGATCGAGGAAGCGTTGCCGCGCACGATCGACGGTTACGCCGCGACGTACCTGCCCGACGAGGGCACGATCCAGATCGCCTACACGGCCGACAACACGATCGCGATCCACGAGCTCGCCCACCTGTGGTTCGACGGGTCGCTGTTCGCCGACCGCTGGATCGACGATGGCTTCGCGATCTTCTATGGCAACCGGGTGGCCACCGCCCTCAAGCTCAAGCCGCGCGACGAATCGATCACGCCCGTCCTCGCAGTGGCGGCCCTGCCCCTCAATACCTGGTCGGGCGACGACGCCCTGGCCGCATCGGCCGCTTCGGTGAGCACAACGCCGGTCTCGGACCTGGCCGATCTCTACGGTCGGGCTGCCTCGGTCACCATCGCTTGCCGGATCTACGACCTCGTCGGTGCCGAAGGCCTGCAGGCGGTCTGGCGAGCTGCATCCGCCCGCGAGGCCGCGTACCAGTCAGCCGGCCAGGTGGCGCAGCCGCTGGTGAGCGACGGGCCACCCGATTGGCGCGGCCTGCTCGACCTGATCGTGGAACGAACCGGCAAGGACGCCTCGGCCCTCTGGGCGAGCACGGTGGTGACGCCATCGGAGCAGGCGTTCCTGGCCACTCGAACAGCCACCCGTGGCGAGTACCAGGCCCTCGTCGCGCGGGCCGCCGGCTGGGCCGTGCCACAGGCGGTCCTCGCCGGCCTCAATGCCTGGCAGTTCGGCAGCACTGCGGACCTGATCGTCGGGCTCGACCAGCTCCTCGACCAGCGCGACCAGATCGTCAACGCCGCGGACACGGCCGGGCTCCTCGCGCCAACGACCCTCCAGTCGGAGT
Source organism: Chloroflexota bacterium (assembly GCA_041691435.1). Taxonomy (GTDB): domain Bacteria; phylum Chloroflexota; class Limnocylindria; order Limnocylindrales; family CSP1-4; genus Palsa-1033. The sequence goes on along the minus strand of JBEPUS010000044.1, from coordinate 9,213 downwards.
TCGAGCAGGGTGCGATCGCGACCGGGCAGACGGAGGCGGCGAACGAGCTCCAGGTGCTCCAGGCCATCGGCACGGCCACCGCCGCGGAGCCTGAGCACCCGTCGATCGTCGACCAGGTAGGCCTGATCGGCGCCGATCCGACGGGCGCCCTGGACGCCGCCGGGACGGCCTTCACGGCCGGCGACATGGTCAGCGCCCGTGCCCAGGCACTGGTTGCCGACGAGGCCTGGACCGACGCCTCCGACACCGGCAGCTTCCGGATCCGGGTGACGATTGCCAGCCTGCTGGTTGGCCTGGTTGTCCTTGGGTTCATCGTGGTCCAGCTCCGCCGGATCGGTCGATTTGGCCAGCGGATGCGACCTTCCGCGCGTGCCGCCGCGTCGCGCCGGGTCGACCCATTGCGCTATCCGGTCCGGTACCCGGCGCGACATGCGCGCGGTACACTCGCGGACCAACCGGTTCGGATGGCCCGACGTATCCGACCGGCGCCGGGGAAGGGAGACAAGTCGCGCTGATGGGAATCGTGCGCAGCCGCCCGTCCATGGAGATCCTGTCAGGCGATTCGGCCGACGTCTACTTCGCCCGGGCCGAGAGCATCCTGGAGCGCGAAGGGCTCAATCCGCTCGTGGGGATGGAAGTCTTCGCCCGCGAATCCGCCATCCTCTGCGGGATCGACGAGGCCAAGAATTTGCTCGGCCACGTCCTGGCCAACAGCGACCCCGCCGAGACGAGCGTCGAGGCGCTGGATGACGGTGACCACATCGAGCCGAAGGAAATCGTCCTCCGCATCCGCGCGCGGTATCGCCATTTCGGCCTGTACGAGACGGCGTTCCTGGGGATGCTCGCCCAGTCGACCGGCTGGGCCACCGCCGCCCGCCAGGTGGTCGAGGCGGCTGCGCCCCAGCCCGTCGTCAGCTTCGGAGCGCGCCACGTCCATCCGCACATCACCGACGTCCTGGACTACGCGGCCATCGTGGGCGGCTGTGTCGGCGCCTCGACTCCCGCCGGCGCCCGGCTCGCCGGACTGAGTCCCACCGGCACGATGCCCCACTCCCTGGTCCTGGTCTTCGGCGATACGGTCCGGGCCGCCGAGGCATTCGATCGCGACCTCGGCCCGGATGTCTCAAGGATCGTCCTCGTGGATACGTTCAAGGACGAGGCCGAGGAAGCGCTCCGCGTCGCCCATGCCCTCGGCGATCGACTGTACGGGATCCGCCTTGACACGCCCTCTGAGCGGGGCCGGGTGACCGCCGACCTGGTCAAGGAGGTCCGTGCGCGGCTCGACCTGGAAGGCTTCCAGCACGTCAAGATCGTCATCTCGGGCGGGCTGACCCCGGAGCGGATCACGTACTTCCGCGAGCAGGGCGCCCAGGTCGACTCCTTCGCCGTCGGCAGCTTCATCAGCGGCGCCACTCCGGTCGACTTCACCGGTGATATCAAGGAGCTCGATGGCCGGCCGATCGCCAAGCGCGGCCGGATCCCGGGCCTCACCCCGAGCCCCCGGCTGCGACCCGTTGACCTCAGCGCCTGGCGGTCCGGCGCCGGCTGATCTCGCGGCCGGTGCCCGGGCCGTGGCGTGGGCTGTGGCGGGGCGCTGGCGCGGGCCCCGGCCCTTGGCGCCGTCGTCAGGCCAGACCGCTCGCCTTGAGGCGGGCGACCCAGAAGAGCCCCACGATCGACTTCGCGTCGCAGATCTCACCGCGCTCGACGGCCGCCAGCGCCTGGTCGAAGGGCATCCGGACCAGCGCCAGGCGTTCGTCCTCGTCCGGCCCGAGGCGATCGCCATGGGCCGGCGACAGCTGCGTCGCGAGATAGAGGTGCATCAGCTCACTGGCGAAACCCGGCACCGTCCAGAACTCGGCCAGCTTTCGCCACGTGGCGGCGCGGTAGCCGGTCTCCTCTTCGAGCTCGCGGGGCGCGGCATGGGCTGGATCCTCGATCGTCCCGGCCGGTTCGACGTGGTCGAGCGTCCCTGCCGGGATCTCGAGCATTGCCCGGCCCGCAGCTGTCCGCCACTGCCGGACGAGCAGGACCTGGCCATCCGGATCGAGGGCAACGATCGCCACCGCGCCGGGATGGCCCAGGATCTCACGCGTCGACGTCCGGCCGTCGCTGAACCGGACGGTGTCGATCCGGAAGTCGCCCAGCCGGCCGCGATGGAGGATCTCCGAGCCGATGACGGTTTCGCGGAGATCCTCGTCACCCACGGTGTCTGGTCTCGGACGGTGCGTCAGGCGGTTGCCGCGACCGGCGCCTCGCCCCGGATCACGTCGCCGGTCTCCGAGTCGAACAGGTGGAGCTTGTCGAGAGGCAGCCGCAACGACAGGAGGTCGCCCGGCTTCACCACGTGGCTCGAGCTCACGACGGCGACCAGGTCCAGGCCCGCGAGCGAGAGGTGAAGCAGCTCGTCGTTGCCCAGGTATTCGACAACGTCCGCCTTGGCCTGGAACGACGCCACGTTGGCGCCTGCGTCGCCGATATCGAGGTGCTCCGGCCGGAACCCGGCGATCAGCGTCTTGCCGTGGACCGAGTCGGCCGCGGCCCGCAGGCGGGGCGGCAGGGGAATCGACATGCCGCTGCCGGTCAGGATCGCGGCGTCGCCGGTGCCGGATGCGGTCACGGTCGCGAAGTTCATCGCCGGGCTGCCGATGAACCCGGCGACGAACTTGTTGATCGGGTTGTCGTACAGCTCTTGGGGCGTTCCGACCTGCTGGAGCAGGCCGTCGCTCATGACGGCGATCCGGGTGCCCATCGTCATCGCCTCGACCTGGTCGTGGGTGACATAGACCATCGTGGTCCCCAGGCGCTGGTGGAGCCGGGCGATCTCGGCCCGGGTCTGGACACGGAGCTTGGCGTCGAGGTTGGAGAGTGGCTCGTCCATGAGGAAGACGGCCGGCTCGCGAACGATGGCCCGGCCGAGGGCGACGCGCTGGCGCTGGCCGCCGGAGAGCTCCTTCGGCTTGCGGTCGAGGAGGTTGGACAGCTGGATCGTGTCGGCCGCTTCCTTGACCCGGCGCTCGATCTCCGGCTTGGGGACCTTGCGCAACTTCAGGCCGAAGGCGAGGTTGTCGCGCACGGTCATGTGCGGGTAGAGGGCGTAGCTCTGGAAGACCATCGCGATGTCGCGATCCTTCGGGGCGACGTCGTTGACGACCTTGTCGCCGATCCGGAGCGTGCCGTCGGTGATCTCCTCGAGTCCGGCGATCATCCGCAGGCTGGTGGTCTTGCCACAGCCCGACGGTCCGACCAGGACCATGAACTCCCCGTCGTTGATCCCGAGGTTGAGATCGTCGACCGCGAGGACATCACCGTATTTCTTGGTGACGTGCTCGAACGTGACCGTCGCCATGGCAGAGCCTCCTGTCCATCGACCCTGCGCGGGTCCATGCATCCGGCCACCTGGGTGGACTCGGACGGACCCCGTACGCGTTCCGACGGATTGGCCGCATCGTACATCCCGCGGGTGCGCTGGGATCATCAAATCCTGGCGTCCGCGCTCGGCTCGAGGTCCGCAGTGCCCTCGGGAGCGGCGCGTTCGGGCTCAGGCGCGCCGCGTCCGCGCTGGGCCTCGGCGTGTGTTGTCTGCGGCGTGACAAACCCGCAGATTTCATGGCCGGGGCGGCCTGGCACCCATGGCCGGCCTACGATTCGCGCCAGCACGAGCGTGGCCCGGGATGAGGCCGGAGCCCTTTTGGCCCGCAGCGCCTGGATCGGGCCCGCCCCACGCAGAATTGGGCGGTTTTGTCACGCTCGTTGCAACATGTAGATCGGCCAGCCCTGCGCGGTTCCACAACAACCTGGGTCATGCGCTGCGGAGCGCGCGAGGTTGCCTCCGAGGCGGCCTTTCGCGGACTAGGAAGGTCTACTCGAGTTCTCGCGCCATAGGGGGCGCCCAGGGACCGGGTCCGGTGGCACGAACGAGCGTGACCGCCCAGGCCTCCATGATTGGCGGAAGCCCGCGCGGATCCTCCATCGCATTCCTGAGCACGGCGTCGCGCAGACCCTCGTCGGACGCGATCGGCTCGATGTGAGCAAGCCCACGGGCAAGGGCCGCGAGGAAGTCGGCGACGAGCGCGTCGTCGATCGCCGTGAGGTCCCACCACTTGTCGAAGCCCTCGGAAACAGGGCCGAGGCGCACGATCCAGTGTCCCGGTGGCACTGGTCCGAACTCTGCGAGGAGAAGGGCGGAAGCGACGGTCAGGTCAGTGAATGAGCTGCCGCGGCGCACGAACCGGATCCCAATTGCATTGTCCCCGCGTGCGGCTCCGTATTCTCGTCCGCGCCGCTTGAATCCGCGGCTGCCAAGGAACGGCGTCACGGCGGTTGCGAGAAACGCGTCGAATGTTGCTGCTGAAGTCGAGATGGCCACTCGCCAAAGGTTAGGCGGTACGACTGGACCCGGTGGCGTTGCCGTCTGCCGCGACGCCTACGATCGTCGTCGAGCATTTGTTCTTTGTGGCGGGACAAACCTGCCACGTTGACCGGTCAAGGTCCCGACAGGAACCGGACCGCGAGTGGACGTGCCCTGGCGTGAGCGTGCACCAGGATGAAAACCAGCCGATCGAGGCGCGCCAGCCGCCGATTCGGCCCCGTTGGGCTCCTGGGACCGCCCATTTGTCCTGCCGGCTGAACCGAACGTCTCCGATGGCTTCCCAGCGGGTGCTTTCGGCTTCCGCCGGAACTCCGAGCACCGCAGGACCTTTACGTAAACGTTAAGTTCTGGCACCATGCGCGGATGACCGAGACCATGCCGCTCCGCCGGATCCAGGATGTCGCCGACGAGGTCGGGCTCACGACCAGGGCGATCCGCTACTACGAAGAGATGGGCCTGCTCATTCCTGCCGCCCGCACCGATGGCAGCCACCGGCTCTACGACGAGTTGGACGTCGAGCGCCTGCGGGCGATCCGCGGGCTGCGTGACGACGCCGGCTTTTCCGTCGGCGATATCGCCCGGCTCCTCGAGGACACGGACCAGCTGGCTCGCTCGCGGGCCGCGTTCCATTCCGCAGGCAGCGCCGGGGAGCGCCTGGTCATCGCCCAGGACGGCCTCGACCGCATCGATCGCCAGGTCAGCCTCCTCAGCGGCAAGATCGAACGCCTCGGCGCGATGCTCGAGGACGCCCGGCGCCGCCGGGCAAGGATCGTCGAGAAGATTGCCGGGCTGAAGGTCGAGGTGCCGGCATGACCGCCGCGGCCCAGCCAACAAAGGGCCGGCTCGTCGACTCGAACGCGCCCAGCTACCGCTGGTGGCTCCTGGTCGTGACCAGCCTCGGAGCGCTCCTCGCCTCGCTGACCTCGGGCACCCTGGTCATCGCCCTGCCCGACATCCTGCGCGACCTCCACACCGACCTGTTCTCGCTCCTCTGGATCGTCGTGGGCTACACCCTGGTCGTGACCGTCCTCGTGCTGAACGCCGGACGGCTGGCCGACATGTTCGGGCGGACCCGGGCGTACACGCTGGGGATGGTCATCTTCACGGTCGCCTCGGCCTTCTGCGCGATCGCGCCGACGCCGCTCCTGCTGATCCTTGGCCGGGTGATCCAGGGTGTCGGTGGTGCGTTCATGTTCGCCACGTCGTCGGCCCTGGTCACCGATGCGTTTCCCAGGTCCGAGCTGGGCAAGGCGCTTGGCCTCAATGCGATGGTCGTCGGCGCCGGCCTCATCCTCGGGCCGGTCCTGGGCGGCTGGCTGACCGGCTTCGGCTGGCGCTTCGTGTTCTGGTTCAACGTGCCGCTGGGCCTGATCGGAATCGTCGCGGCCATGCTGATCCTCGTCGAGAAGACCGCGGCCCAGCGCCAGATTTCGATCGACTGGCTCGGCTCCGGCCTGTACCTGGTCGCGTTGCTCGGGCTGATGACCTCGCTGGCCTTCGGTGGCCTGTACGGCTGGACGACCTGGTGGATCGTCGGCGGGTTCGTCCTGTTCCTGGTGGTGATGCCGATCTTCCTGTGGGTCGAGGCACGCGCGCGGACGCCGATCCTTGATCTGTCGCTGTTCAAGGACCGCCTCTTCCTGATGGGCAACATCACCGGCCTGCTCAACGGCATTGCCCGGAACAGCGTCCTGTTCCTGCTGGTCTTCTACCTGCAGGGCGTCAAGGGCGACGACCCGGTCACGGCCGGCATCGAGCTCGCCCCGCTGGCGATCGGCCTGCTCGTCCTCTCGCCGATCAGCGGCGCCCTCGCCGATCGCTACGGCTCGCGCGAGCTGGCCACGGCCGGCATGGTGATCACCGCAGTCGGCCTGTTGGGCCTGCTCTCGATCGGCGTCGACACGCCCTACTGGCAGCTGGCCCTGTGGCAGCTGATCATCGGTGCCGGCTCGGGCCTGTTCAACTCGCCGAACACGAGCGCCGTGATGGGCGTGGTCCCACCCAGCAAGCGCGGGATCGGTGCCGGGATGCGGGCGATGCTGGTCAATACCGGCTTCGTCGTGAGCATCGCCCTGGCCATCGGATTGATGACCAGCGCAATGGACCCCAAGGTCCTCGTCGCCGTCTTCTCCGGGACGCAGACCGGCACGGCCGGCATCGACCTGGGACCGTTCATCAATGCGCTGCACATTGCCTTTGGAGCCGGCGTGATCGCCAGCCTGATCGGCGCCGGCGTATCGCTGATGCGCGGCGGCCACCGATCGTGGGCGGAGGAGAAGCTCGAGTCGAACGATGCTACGGCCGCCGATGGCTTGATTGGCGAGGCGGAGTCGGGCGCTTCGATCTAGGCGATCGCCCGGCCGGTCAGGCTGCCTCGTTCGGCGATCAGGCGGTTCTCGACCATGCCCAAGGATTCCGCGCAACTATACTGCGCGGATCGTGATGCAAAGCCCTCGAGACAGCGGCAAATCGGCAGCGCCCGGCGAGACGGAATCGGCTGGTCCGACGCACGAAGACCCACTCGAGGAAGCGCTCCAGATCATTGCCCTCGCCGATGCCGCCAACCTCCAGGTCAGGCTGATGGGCGGGCTCTCGTTCCATGCTCGCTGCCGGAGCTGGACCGCGCGCATCGAGCGCGACGGCCGGGACATCGACCTGGCCACGCGCAGCCGGGATCGGAAGGCGCTGTCGGCGTTGATGCAAGCCAGGGGCTATGCCGCCGACCGCCAGTACAACGCCCTCTACGGGCACAAGCAGCTGTACTTCGTGGATCCGGCCCGGCGGCGGCCCGTCGACGTCCTCATCGACCGCATGGAGATGAGCCACAAGTTCGACTTCGCAGACCGCCTCCAGGTCGACAATCCCACCCTGCCCCTCGCGGAGATGCTCCTGACCAAGGTCCAGATCGCCCAGATCAACCGCAAGGACATCCTCGACGGGCTGGCCCTGCTCTCGGAATATCCGCTCGGCCGCAGCGACGAGGACACGATCAACGTCGACCGGATCACCAATCTCACGTCGGCCGATTGGGGCTGGTGGCGCACGATCATCGGCAACCTGGGCAAGTTCGAGGGCTACCTGGGCAACAGCCTCCAGCCCGGTGAGCTCGAGTTCGGCCGGCCGCCCCATTTCGACGCCCTCGCCCAGATCAGCTCGCTGCGTGACACGATCGAAGCCGCCCCGAAGTCGACGAAGTGGAAGCTCCGGGCGCGCGTCGGCGAACGGGTCCAGTGGTACGAGGAGCCCGAAGAGGTCGGCCACGGCCGATAGCCCGGGCTGCTCGTGGCGCCTGGCTAGTGGTGCTTCCAGGTCGAGGTGAAGGCCGTTCCCCGGCTGACCACGCCACTCGTGATGGCCTTGGCCGCCCCGGATTCGGTGCGCATGTCGAACCGGTAGTGGGCGACGTGGAGATCTGAGATCACCCGGCGGCTGCCCGCGATCTCAGCCGAACAGCCGGTCATCGCGATTCGCGGGAAGGCCGTCAGTGACAGGACCTCGAGATCGCCGTTCGATTTGAGCCGGGCGGGCGCCTCCACCACCCAGAGCGCCTGGACGGCGCGCGAATCCCGAGTCTGGTTGGTCGAGAAGGCGTCCCCGGTGGTGGTGTCCTTGATCGCCAGGGTCCAGACGTTGCCCTTGTGGGTGACCGAAGCCGTGTAGTGATCGCCGGGAGTGACCGTCGTGATCGGGACCTGCCCCAGCGGATACATCTCGTACCAGGCGATGTTGCTCGCCTTGGTCGTCCCCGGCCGGCAGAGCACCTCGGTACCGATCTGCTCCAGGTCCCGGACGCCACCGTCGTCGATCCCGACCCACATGGCCACCGCGCTGGTCTCGTGACCGCTGCATTTGATGGCCGGCTGGACCCACGATCCGGTCACCGAGGCGACCGTCTTGCCGGGCAGTTGCGCCCCGTAGCCCGAGTAGTTCGAGGAAGACAGGGCCCGGGGCAGGCCAAAGTTGGTGGAGCTGGTCAACCCGGGCTTGCCGGCCGGCGGGACGACCGGGTCGGAGCTGGGCGGCAGGATGGGATCGAGCGCGACCTGCTCATCCTCGGTCTGGCCGTTCGTGCCCAGCGGGTAGCGATAGTGCAGGACGAATGGGCCTGGGTTTGGGACCAGGAACGAGACCCAGCCCGTCACGCTCTGGCCCGGCTCCAGGGTCCCGTAGGAGAGGGCCGGCTGGCGGCCCAGCTCCGGCGCATTGCGGCTGATGCCGTCAGCGTTCTCGACGGTGTAGTAGAGCTGGTCGAAGCGCGCGGTCTTGCCCGGCAGCGCCTGGACCTGGACCTCCACGGCGAGGTAGCGCTCGCCGGTCGCCGCCGGCGTTGGCCCGAGCCAGTCCTCGACCCGCAGGACCGTATGAATCTCGACGCTGGCAAGGTCCACCGGGCGCCCGACCGCGACGAGGTCCTCGCTCGGACTCGGTGCAGCGCTGACAGCGGGCGGAGTCGAGGCCGGCGGCGACGTGGGCTGCTTGGTCGGCACCGGCACGAGGCCCAATCCGAGGGACGGCGCCCGGTGCCAGACTCCGGCCAGGCCCAGGGCAGCGGCGCCGGCCACGAGGACGATGAGCGCGCCGGAAAGCCCCAGCGCAACGGTGCGGCGGCGAGGGTTCGAGGCTCGTCCGCTCACGACGGCCGGGATCCCATCCGGGATCAGCCCCGGCCAGCGAGCGGGTCCCGTCGCGGCCGGATCCAGGGCATTCGCACATGCCCGGCAGGTCGTTGCGAGGGGCGAGCTCAGCGTCCCGCACGCCGGGCAGGATCGAGGCGGTGGTTCGGACGCAGGCACCATGCCCGATGGTACGTCGGGGACGTGCATGCCCGGTTTGCGGATTGA
>JBEPUS010000043.1:0-14859 GCA_041691435.1 Chloroflexota bacterium | reverse complement strand
GCTCGGCACCCCTCGCCCGCTCGCCCGCTCGCCCGCTCGCCCGCTCGCCCGCTCGGCGGGTCGCGCTCGGCACCCTCGCCCGCTCGGCGGGTCGGCGCTCGGCACCCTCGCCCGCTCGGTTCCCCGGCCGCTCGGACAATCCGCGGGATTGGTCTTTGTGGCAGTACAAACCCGGGGTAATCGGGTCTCGCGGGCAGCGCCATGGGTCAGTCGAGTCCCCGCTGTCCCGGGCCGCGCTCGTCGAGCGAGTGGTCACGCGTGGAGAATGCCGAGCAGGCCGCTGTCGAGCGGTTGTTACCCCTTCTTGGACTGCCACAAAGACGGATTGGCCCCATGGCACTCGGCCCGTGGCACTCGGGCGCGTGGCACTCGGCCCGTGGCACTCGGGCGCGTGGCGCTCGGGCCCGTGGCGCTCGAACTCGTGGCGCTCGGGCCCGTGGCGCTCGGGCCCGTGGCGCTCGAACTCGGGCGCTCGAACTCGTGGCGCTCGAACTCGTGCGCTCGAACTCGGAGGTTGGCCGGCCTGGACGAGGCTGCCGCGCCCAGGTGACCATGGGTGCCGCGGGCTACTGAGCCTGGCGGCGCCGGATCTCGGCGCTGATCGCCGGCACCACCGTGTGCAGGTCGCCGATGACTGCGTACGCGGCTCGCGACATGATCGGCGCGTCTCGGTCGGTGTTGATGACCATGATCGCCTTGGCGGCCTTGCACCCCACGATGTGCTGGATGGCGCCGCTGATGCCGCAGGCGATGTAGATCTCCGGCGCAATCCTCGTCCCGGTCTGGCCGACCTGTTGGCTGTGCGGCCGCCAGCCCGCGCTCGTCACGACCCGCGAGACACCCACGGCACCATGGAGGAGTCCGGCCAGCTCCTCGAGCTCGCTGAACGCTTCGGAGCCGCCCACCCCCCGGCCACCTCCCACCACGACCCGGGCATCCGCCAGCGAGATCTTGCCGGCCTCCGGCGCGACCCGGCCAACCACCTGCACCCGCAGGTCCGAATCCGAGAGTGTCGGTTCGAATGCCTGGACCGAGACGGCCAACGATGCCGCCACGACTTCCGGTGCGGTCGCATGCTCGGCAATCGTGACGAAGCGGACCGGGCCGTCCAGCCGGGCGTCCTCGAGCAGGCTGCCGCCCCAGCGCTGGCGGGTCAGCTCGAACGGCTCGCCGGATCCTCCGGGCCGAAGCTCGATGCAGTTGGCGGCCATCGGCGCGCCGGCCATTGCCGCGGCGTAGGCCAGGACCTCCTGGCCGCGATCCGTGCCGGCCGCGAGGACGATTGAGGGCATGGCTGCCGCTGCGACCTGGGCGACCGAACGACCCCACGCCGCCGGGGCGTAGGCGTCGAGGGCAGGGTGCGTGACCAGGTGGGCCGCGCTCACGCCGTAGGCACCGAGTGCCGCGGCCGCCGAATCACCGCCAGCCCCGAACAGCACGGCGGCGAGCGGCATGCCGTTGCTGGCCGCCAGGCGCCGGGCAAAGGTCAGGGCCTCCAGCGAAGAGCGCGTGGGGATCCCGGCATCGTGCTCGACGAAGGCCAGGATCATCGGGCCAGCACACCGATCCGCTCGAGCACGTCGACCACGGCCGGGGCGGCCTCGGCGCCGTTGCCCAGGATCTGGACGTGGCCCTCGGTCTCCGCCGGCAGGCGCAGCCGGATCTTCTCCGGACCCGCGAGATGGCTGCCCGGCCCGGTCGGGACGGACCGCTGGATCTCCTTCTTCCTGGCGCGCAGGCGGCCCGGAACCGACGGGTAGCGCGGCAGGTTGATGCCCTCGCGCACGGCCACCACCGCCGGCAGGGGCACCTCGAAGACCTCCCAGCCGCCGCCGGCCTCGCGTCGGGCCGTGGCCATGCCAGCCTTGATCTCGAGCGATTTCACCCCGCTGATGCACGGCAGGCCCAGCGCCAGGGCCACCCGGATCCCGACCTGGAAGTCACCAGAGTCAGCGGCCTCGTTGCCGAAGAGGAGCAGGTCGTACTCGGTGCCCGTGGCGCTCTCGGCGCGAATCGCCTCGACGATCGCCGCCGCCGTCGACACCGGGTCCCAGTCCTGGCCGTCTGTCTCCAGCAGGATCGCCCGGTCGATGCCGATCGCCATCGCGGCGCGCAGCTGATCGGCGGCCGCTTCGGGACCGAGGGTCAGGACGGTCGAGCTGCCGCCGTTGGCCTCGACCAGGCGGACGGCTTCCTCGGCCGCGCACTCTTCGTGCGGGCTGACCGTGAAGCCCAGGTAGCGGGTGTCGATGTCGCGTTCGTCAGCCGTGAGGGTGACCCGGCCGCCGGTCTCCGGGACCCGCTTGACGCAGACCAGGATGTTCACGCCCGGATCCTGGCGTTCTCCGGGTCGAAGATCGGCGTACTGCCCACGACGGCGACGGTCACCGGATAGCGCTCGCCGAAGTATTCCACGGCGAGCTTGGTGCCCACGACGGCGTACGCCGGGGGCAGGTAGGCCATGAGGACGTGCTTGCCGATCGAAGGTGCCGAACCGGCACTGGTGGCGTACGAGCGGCGGCCCTTCGCATCGACGAGGAAGGTGCCATCCGGCGTGGTGATTGGCTCCCGGCCGAGCATGTACCGGCGGAGACCGGTCGACGAGGTTGGATCATCCACGGTGAGCGTGGCCAGGATCGTGGCCGGCGGTGCCCCGCGCTGGGCGAGGTAGGCCGCCTTGCCCACGAAGTCGGCGTCCTTGACCGTTGCCCGGGCCATCCCGGCCTCGACCAGGTTGAAGTCCAGCTCGAGCTCGTTGCCGTGGGCGCGATAGCCCTTCTCCAGCCTGCCCGTCGTGGCGTACACGCCGATCCCCACGGCCACGACGCCGAACGGCTGGCCGGCGGCCCACAGCGCGTCCCACAACCGGAGGCCCTGCTCCATCGGCGCGTAGATCTCCCAGCCAAGCTCGCCCACGTACGAGATCCGCGACATCAGCGTCCGGACGCCACCAATCTCGACCTGTTGGGCGGTTCCAAACGGGAATGCCGCATTCGAGAGATCGGTGCTGGTCGCCGACTGGACAAGGTCGCGAGCGCGAGGGCCCCAGACCCCGATCGTGTACAGCCCCGACGTCAGGTCATGGACCTGGACCGAGCCGTCGGCCGGCAGGTGGTCGCTGAACCACTTCTTGTCGCGCATGCCCATGCCCCCGCCCGTGACCACCCGGAACTGATCCCGGCCGAGGCGGATGATCGTGAGGTCGGCCACGATTCCTCCGGCCGCGTTGAGCAACGGGGTATAGATCACCCGGCCGTTCTTGACGTCCACCTGGTTGACCACCAGGCCCTGCAGGTAGTCCATCGCGCCCGGCCCGAGGATGTCAAAGATGGCGAATGCGGCGAGGTCGACCATGCCGACCCGGTCGCGCATCGCCAGGTGCTCGGCGTTGACGATCGGCGACCACCAGCGCGATTCCCACTCGGCGGCCCGGGGCATCACCCGGTCGCCGTACTCCGCGACCAGGCGCTCGTTCGAGCCATACCAGAACGGCCGCTCCCAGCCGGCTGCCTCGAAGAAGACGGCGCCCAGCTCCTGCTGCCGGATGTTGATCGGGCTCAGGCGGACATTCCGGTTCGAGCTCCACTGCTCCATCGGGTGGACGATGCCGTAGGTCTTGTTGAAGCCCTCGGCGCTCCGGGCGTCGATATGGGCACCGACCCGATGGTGGTCGTAGAAGCGGGCGATGTCCGATGCGTGCGGGTCGATCTCCGGCGTCCCCTCGGTCATCCACTCGGCCACGGCCTTGGCGATTCCCGGGGCTTCCTTGATCCAGACCGCAGCCACCGACCAGAGGCCGTGGACCTCAGGTGTTTCGCCGAGGATTGGCATCCCGTCGGGCGTCAGCGAGAGGAGCCCGTTGATCGCATAGCGCACCCCGACCCGCTCGTCGCGCAGGATCTCCGGCACCAGCTCCAGGGCCTGCTCCATCTGCAGGTCGAAGTCGTCGTCGGTGAAGGGCAGCTCGCTCGGCGACTGGGCCGACTCGGCGATCGAGGGGATCTCGTCGGGCGACATCAGGATGGCCCGGTGGGCGTACGAGCCAACTTCGAGGTCGCCGCCATGCTGCCGCTCGTACATGTTCGTATCCATGTCGCGCACGATCGGAAAGGTGATCTCGCCAACCGTGTCGGCGAAGGCCGGAACCGGGCCCACGCTGATCATCTGGTGGACCGCCGGCGTGAGCGGGATCGAGGCGCCGGCCATGCGCGCAATGCGCGGGCTCCAGATCCCGCAGGCGATCACGACGGTCTCGGTCCGGATATCGCCCTTGTCCGTTCGTACGCCCCGGACGTGCCCGTCGTGGACGTCGATCCCGGTCACCTCGGTCAGCGCCGAGATGGTCAGGGCGCCCAGCGCGGTTGCCGCCTCGCGCATCAGCGTCCCCGCCCGGAGCGAGTCGACCACGCCCACCCCGGGGGTGTAGAAGCCACCGAGGAGGATCGACTCTTCGATGTACGGCACGAGCTCCTTGATCCGGGCCGGGCTGATCAGCTCGGCTTCGATCCCCCAGGCATGAGCGGAGGCCAGGCGGCGTTTGAACTCTTCCATCCGCTCCGGAGTCCGGGCGACCTCGATGCCGCCGCTCTGGGTGAAGACCCCGAGCTCCTTGTACTGGCGCACGCTGTCGAGCGTGAACGCAGTCATCTCCTTGGAGTGGTCGGTGGTGAAGATGAAGTTCGACGCATGACCAGTTGATCCGCCGGGGTTGGGCAGGGCGCCCTTGTCGATCAGGACAACGTCCCGCCAGCCCAGCCTGGCGAGGTGATAGGCCATGCTGTTGCCGACGATTCCGGCCCCGATCACCACGACCCTCGCCCGGTCAGGCAGCCCGCTCATGCGTCTCTTCGATCCTCCGTTGTCCGCCTCGATAAAGCCCGGACCCACGCGGGCCCGGGCCATGGGGTCAGGCCGCCGGAGCCTTCGGCTTCTTCGGCTTCGGTGGTCGCTTCGGCGTCTTGTCACCCACGGTGGACCTCCGTTCTGGCATTGCCGGCGACGCCAAACGGCGTCCGCACTGAGGACGCCACGATACCGCGGCGCGCACCCACCGGGGCGGAGAGTCGCGGAACGCGGCGTCCACGGACCACCGATTCTCTCAGGTTGTTCTCAGAATGGAGGCGTACAACGGAACCCGGGTCGTCGTCAGATGCACGGACCCGTGACCCAACCTGGCAGCCCATGCACCTCCTCGTCGTCGAAGATGATCAACGCCTGCGGCGCCTCCTCAAGCGCCTGCTCGAGGAAGACCGCCACGTCGTCGAAGTCGCGGCCGACGGTGCGACGGCGGTGGAGCTGGCCACGGGCACGCCCGGGATCGATGCCCTGATCCTGGACGTGGGCCTGCCCGATATCAGCGGGCTCGAGGTTGCCCGTCGGATCCGGGCAACGGGGATCGACGTCTCGATCCTCATGCTCACGGCCCGCGATACCGTGGGAGATCGGGTTGGCGGACTCGATGCCGGGGCCGATGACTACCTGGTCAAGCCGTTCGCATTCGAGGAGCTGTCGGCCCGGCTGCGGGCCCTGTCTCGGCGCGGATCCGGTGCTCGGCGTGCTGAATCGAAGCTCGTCGCCGGTGTGATCGAGCTCGACGAGACGGCCCGCCAGGTGAAGATCGGCGGGGCGCCGATCGACCTGAGCCCGCGCGAGTTCTCGTTGCTGGAGTGCCTGCTGCGGCACGCCGGACAGACGCTCAGCCGCGACCAGCTCCTGGACCAGGCGTGGCCATTCAGCGTGGCCGTGACCCCCAACGCGGTGGATGCCTATGTCCACTATCTCCGCTCGAAGCTGGGCCCCGCCAGCCGTCAGCTGGAGACCGTCCGCGGGATCGGCTATCGGCTGGCCAATGACTGACCACGTCGATGATCGCGTTGACCGGCAGGCCCGCGAGGGGGATGCGCGCCTGGTTCGGGGTGTCCGCTGGCGGTTGCTGCTCTTCAGCGGTGGCACCACCCTGCTGATCCTGCTGGCCCTGGGTGCCCTGCTGTACGTCCGGGTGTCGAGCTCGCTCGAGACGGCGGGTGTCAGCCAGCTCGACGCGCGGGCCGATTCGCTCAAGCAATTCCTGGGCGGCAGCGACAATCCCGGCAATGGCCCGCCGACCGGCCTGGTCTTCGGCGGTGGATCGTCGGGCACGTTCGCCGTCCTCGTGACCGCGGCGGGCCAGCGCATCGGCGACCTCGACGACGGCGTCCCCGGCGGGCTGCCCAACGAGGCCTCGGTGGCGGCTGCCTGGCAGACCGGCCGGGATGTCCGTGACACGGTCCTGGCCTCGGTCCCGGTCCGGATCCTGAGCGTCACGGCAACCAGCCGGATCGGCCCGGTCATCATCCAGGTGGTGCAGGATCGAACCGACGAGCAGAAGACGCTCGACGTGATCTCCGACGTCCTCATCTTCGGGGGGATCCTGGCGGTGCTCGTGTCCGGTGGCTTCGGGGCCATCGACGCACGCCGGGCGCTGGCCCCCATCCGGAGCTCGCTCGCCAGCCAGCGGGTGGCCCTCCGCCGCCAGCGGGAGTTCGCAGCGGATGCCAGCCACGAGCTGCGGACTCCGCTGACTGTCATCCGGAGCTCGGTCGAATACCTCGGCCGGCATCGCGCGGAACCGGTCGCAGCCGTGGGCGATGCGCTCGAAGACATCGAGGCCGAGGTGGACCAGCTCTCGACGCTGGTCGACGACCTCCTCCTGCTGGCGCGCTCGGACTCCGGGGCCGTGGAGCTCGACCGGCTGCCCGTCGACGTCGGCGACGTCGCGGGTGAGGCGGCCTCGACCCTGGCCCAGCCGGCAGCGGACCGGAATGTCCGGATCGTCGTCGATCCGCAGCCCGCAATCGTGACCGGCGACGCGGCTCGACTCCGCCAGCTGGTCACGATCCTCGTCGACAACGCGATCCGCCACAGCCCGCCGGCATGCGAGGTCCGGGTCACGGTACGGGGCGATGGACGATCCGCGGACCTGGTGGTGGAGGACCAGGGCCCCGGCATCCGGCCTGAGGACCTGCCCCGTGTCTTCGATCGGTTCTGGCGAGCCCCCGGCGCCCCGGCCGGCGGAACCGGGCTCGGGCTGGCGATTGCCCAGTGGATCGTCGAGCGCCATGGCGGCCAGATCGCGGTCAGCAACCGCGCCGACGGGGGCGCCCGTTTCGACGTTCGCCTGCCAGCCCCGAACGGACCAACCACGCGTGCCTGACCCTGCCGAGGATCGCTCTCAGACTCCTCTCAGGACCGCGCCCCAGACTCGGAGCCGATGACCGCAATGACAGGTACCCGGCGCGCCGTGCCTCTGCCCCGCGGCTGGTCCCTGCGGACCCGTGAGATCGTCGCCGTGCTGGTGGGCAATGGCCTGTTGATCGGGGCAATGTGGCTGCGTCACGGCGGGCTTGACCTGCTCGACTCGCCAAGCGGCTGGTTCATCGCCGCCGGCCAGCTGACCGCGCTCATCGGCGGCTACCTGGCCCTGATCCAGCTCGTGCTGATGTCGCGGAGCCCCTGGCTGGAGCAGGTCGTGGGCCAGGACGCCCTCACGGCAGCCCACCGCTGGGTGGGCTTCACGTGCGTCTGGTTCATCGTTGCCCATGTCGCCTTCACCACCCTGGGCTTCGCCCTGGCCGACGGCTCGAACGTGATCGTCGAGCTGTGGACGCTCCTGACCACCTACCAGTTCATGTTGATGGCCGGCGTCTCGTTGCTCCTGTTCATCGCGGTTGCGATCAGCTCGGTGCGGCTGGCCCGGCGACACCTGTCGTACGAGACCTGGCACGGGATCCATTTCTACGCCTACCTGGCGATCGCTCTCGGCCTGGGTCACCAGCTGGTCACCGGCACGGACTTCGCCCACGACCCGATCGCCTGGGCGTACTGGGTGGCCCTCTACGTCGTGGCCGCCGCCACGATCATCGCCTTCCGGTTCATCCAGCCGCTGGCCGTCTCGCTGCGCCACCGGTTCCGGGTGGCGAATGTCGAGCGAGAAGGGCCCGGAATTGTCTCGATCTACCTGGCGGGTCGCGACCTGAACCAGTTTGCGATTCGCGCCGGCCAGTTCGTGATCGTCCGCTTCCTGCGCCGCGACGGCTGGTGGCGAGGGCACCCATTCTCGATCTCGGCCGCACCGAACGGGCGCTGGCTGCGCTTGACGGTAAAGGACCTTGGCGACGACACGACCTCGATGGCGGCGCTGCCGATCGGGACCCGCGTCCACCTGGAAGGACCGTACGGCCTGCTCACGGGTGCCCGCCGCAAGCGCCGGCGCGTGCTGCTCGTTGCTGGCGGCATCGGGATCGCCCCGCTTCGGGCGCTCTTCGAGGAGATGCCCGCCGCGCCCGGCGACCTGACCTTGTTGTATCGCGCCAGCCAGCCGAAGGACATCGTGTTCCGCGAGGAGCTCGACCACCTCGCGACGGCCCGCGGCGCGATCGTCCACTACCTGATCGGGGCACGCGGCTCCAGGGCCATGCCCGTCGATCCGCTCACCCCGGCGGCCCTGGAGCAGCTCGTTCCCGACGTACGTGAGCGCGAGGTCTACCTGTGCGGGCCCACGCCGATGATGGAGGCGGTCCGCGACGGCCTCCAGCTCCTGGGCATCCCGCGCCGCCACATCCATTTCGAACGATTCGAGTTCTGACCCGGAGACCCATGCCGAAACGTGCCGCCGCCGCGATCGTGATCACCTCGATCGCGCTCGCCCTCTTGTTCAGCTTCAAGACGCCGACCGACAACGCGACGGCGCTCGGCCCACCCGGACTCGTATCGCTCGCGCCGCAGCCGTCGACTTCGTCAGGCATCGGCGCCGCGGGCGAGACTGGCGCGACTCCCGTGCCGGTCGAATCCCAGGCGGCCGGCGCCACCCCCACCGCGAGCAAGAAGCCGGCCAGTGGTAGCGGGACGTTCACCGGGGCCGCCGTCCAGAACCCATTCGGCGAAGTCCAGGTCGAGATCACGATCGCGGCCGGCAAGATCACCGCGGTCACGGCCCTGCAGCTG
This sequence comes from Chloroflexota bacterium, assembly GCA_041691435.1. GTDB lineage: Bacteria > Chloroflexota > Limnocylindria > Limnocylindrales > CSP1-4 > Palsa-1033. The sequence goes on along the minus strand of JBEPUS010000043.1, from coordinate 5,877 downwards.
CCGACCCACGGCCGCTCAGGGTTCATCTCGCAGGACGTGGCCCCCATCCTGCAGGGCGAGGCATTGACTGCCCAGAGCGCCAGGATCGACACCGTGTCGGGCGCCACGTACACGAGCGACGCCTACGCCCAATCGCTCCAGAGCGCGATCGACCAGTCCCATGCGTGACCTGCGTGCTTGACCAGCTGATCCGGGTGCGACCGCGAATCGTGGCCACGATGGGCACCGTGATCAGCATCGATCTGCGCGACCAAGGGCTGCCCGGTTCCGCCGTCGACGAGGCCATCGCCTGGCTGGCCGACGTGGACCGGCGCTTCAGTCCGTATCGACCGGCGAGCCAGATCAGCCGTCTCGGCCGGGCCGAGCTGCAGCTCGACGATTGCCCGCCGGATGTCCGCTTCGTGCTGACCCGCTGCGAGGCTCTCCGCCGTGAGACGAACGGCGCGTTCAACATTCGGGCGGCCGGCATGCTGGGCGGCCTGGACCCGTCGGGCTACGTCAAGGGCTGGGCCGTCGAAGAGGCGGCGTTCATCCTGGAGGCAGCCGGCGCCGGCAACTACGCCATCAACGCCGGCGGCGACGTCCTGCTGCACGGCGTGCCGGAGGGGGGCAGGCCCTGGATCGTTGGCATTCGCCACCCCCTCGAGCCCGACCAGGTCGTGGCCCGCCTGGCGTGCGAGCCGGGACTCGGCCGCCTGGCGGTCGCCACATCGGGGCTCTACGAGCGGGCCGGCCACATCGTGGACCCGTACCGGGGCGGGTCGCCGGACGAGCTCCTGAGCATGACCGTCGTGGGCCCGAGCCTGGCCGTCGCCGATGCCTATGCCACGGCGGCGTTCGTGATGGGCGGCGACGGCCTGCCCTGGCTGGCGACGCGTCCGGGCTATGCCGGCTACGCGATCGACCGCGAGCTTCGAGCGAGCTGGACCGCCACCTTCGATCCGTTCCTGGTAGCCGCCGCGGAGGCGTCCTTCGCGGCCGGCTGAGCCTCAGGCGTGGTGCTTGTAGCGCCGCCGGCGCGCCCGGATCCGGACCTTGCTGCCGTCCGCGGGAACGATCGAGATCGAGCCGTCCGCCTCGAGGACTGCCAGCTTCATCTCCTTGACCGAATCGAGCCCGTGTTCGCGCAGCGCCGCGTCCAGGTCATCCGGATCGAGACCCTGGGACTCCAGTGCCTCCTTCAGCCAGGCGCCCGATCGGCCGATGACCGTGGGCGAGAACTCGAGGAGGCGGCGGACCAGCGGGATCCGGGCGCGCGCCTGCGAGACGAGGCCGTTGAGCACGAAGATCGTGACGATGATGATCGCGCCGCCGGGGATTGACTGGTCCGGGCCGGTCATGGCCGGCTGGAGGGCGTTCGCCACGAGCAGGACCAGGGCCAGGTCGAAGAGGGTGAACTGGCCGATCTCGCGCTTGCCGAAGATCCGCAGCGCCGCCAGGAAGAGGAAGTAGACGATCGTCGTCCGGGCGACGATCTCGAGCGGCGGAAGTCCGAGCTGCCACATCGACGGATCGTCGCACATCGCCGCGCCGCAGCCGACGGGCTGGCTCAGGCGTCGTCGTAGCGGGCGCCGATCGCCCGGCTCGCCGCGGCCATCGCCGAGCGTAGCGAACCTGGTTCAAGCGCCTCGACGTCGTCGCCACAGCTGAGGAGCAGGGCGACCGCCGGGCCTTCGCCCCGGAATTGCAGCTTCAGCTCGGTCCACTGGTCGGTTTCGCCGGCCGGTCCCGGTGCCTGGCCGACCCGCTCTGGTGGCTGGGTCGTGGGCCCTGCGCTCAGGCGCAGGAAGCGCGGCAGGACCGCCGTCCGCACCCGGACGCGGACCGCGACGCCGGCTCCGCCCCGCTCGTCGAAGCGCCGCCGGAGCTCGAGCCAGAGCGCTTCCAGGTCCAGGTCAGCTGGCCGTCGCGACGGGGTATCGAGCAGCTTGGCGGACTCGATCCGCGAGGCGCGGAACAGGCGCGGCTCATCGTCCTCGGCGGCGATCAGGTACCACGTACCCGCCTTCGCGACCAGGCCGTACGGATCTACATCAACGTCACGTCCGACCGGGGCGTCGCTGCTCCGGTAGCGCAGCCGGAGGCGGCGGTCGGCCCAGACGGCTTCCTGGACCGTGGCCAGGTGGGGCAGGGGATCGGGCTCGCGGGACCAGCCCGTCGGATCGACGACAACTCGCTCGCGCGCCCGGATCGCCTCCGGGCGATGCGGCTCGGGCACGGCCGCGAGCAGCTTGCGCAAGGCGCTCTTCAGCTCGCGCTCGTGACCCAGGCCACCCGGCAGTCCGCGCCCGGCGAACACGAAGAGCGCCTGCGCCTCGCCGGCGGTCATCCCGGTGACGTCGGTCCTGAAGCCAGGCAACAGGGCACAGCCGCCGTTTCGGCCGCGTTCAGCGTAGACCGGCACGCCGGCGGCAGACAGCGCGTCCAGGTCCCGGTAGATCGTGCGGGTCGACACCTCGAGCTCCCGGGCGAGCGTCGCGGCGCTCAGCCGGCCGCGTGCCTGGAGGAGGAGAAGCAGCGCGAGGAGCCGATCGGATTGGATGCCCCCAGATTGCCACGAATAGCTGACAACCGTTGGCATATATGAACGGAGAGACTGGGACCAACTTCGACCACCGCCAGGGAGTCCCGCCGATGCTCGCGACCAGCGCTCCAACCTTCTCGATCGAACCGCGCGGTCCGTTCTCGTGGACGGCCGCGGTCGAAGTCCTCAGCCGATTCGGGCCGACCAGCCGGCATGCGCCGGCCGGCGAAGGCGGCGACGTCGGCGGTCCGGTCGTTCGTCTGGCCTTTCCGCTCGACGGCGACTTCCAACCGGTGGCGGTTGCCCTCCGGTTCGCGGACGGGACACTCCACGGCGAGGTCGCCGGCACCGACCGGATCGACGATGTGGCAGCCCAGGTCGCCCGGATCTTCTCGCTCGACGTGGATGGCACGGCGTATCGGGACGTTGCCCGGCGCGATCCCGCCCTCGCCACGGTCATGGCTGCGCTGCCGGGTCTCCGGCCGGTCTGCTTCACCTCGCCGTACGAGACGGCCGCCTGGGCCATCCTCAGTGCCCGGATCTCGATGGTCCAGGCGGCCCGGGTCCAGGACCGGCTGATCGCTGACCTCGGCAAGGTCCTGCGGGTTGCCGGCCGCGACCTCCGGAGCTTCCCGGCCCCGGAACGCCTGCTGGAGCTGCGCGAGCTGCCCGGCGCGGCACCCGAGAAGGTCGCCCGGCTGCACAGCGTGGCCCGGGCGGCATTGGACGGTCTCCTTGATCCGTCGCGCCTCCGCGCGCTCGGCGACCAGGCCGGGCCCGAATCCCTCCAGTCGATCCGGGGAATCGGCCCGTTCTGGTCCTCGGGCATCTACCTGCGTGGCTGCGGGATCGCCGACGTCTTTCCGGACGAGCCGCTTTCGATCGCCGCCCTCGGCCAGCTCCACGGCCTGGGCGATCGGCCTGATGCGGCCACGGTCAGGGAGCTGACCGACGCCTACTCGCCGTACCGGATGTGGGTCTGTTTCCTTCTCCGGGTCGCGGCCGGCCGGAACGTCATCCCGGGCCTGGTTGGCCGCGAGATGGCGATCCGCCGCGCGAGCCCGGGACGACATCGGGAGCCGTGGTTTCCTTCGATTCTGCGAACCGCCGTGCACGCCCAGGCTCGGAAGACTCCGCGGGTGGCGTGGTAGTCGGAGCGCCCCTCGAAAAACCGTCAGTTTGTCGCGCCGCTTGGGACATCGAGCGACCGAGCCGCGGCCGCAGGGTCCTGACAGATTCGGCTGGGAGCCGCGGCCTGCCCGCAAGCGGGTGCCCCAGGTCCTTCCGGTCAGCCCACCTTGGGCAAGCTGGCCAACGCGGCCTCGTCGGGGACGTACTCGTAGTCCTCGAGCGAACCGTTCAGGTACTTCTCGTAGGCGGCCAGGTCGAAATGACCGTGGCCGGAGAGGTTGAACAGGATCACCTTCTTCTCGCCGGTCGCCTTGGCGGCCGTCGCCTCGTCGATGGCCGCCCGGATCGCGTGGGCCGATTCAGGCGCCGGCAGGATCCCCTCGGCGCGGGCAAATGCGACGGCGGCCGCAAAGGCCCGGCCCTGGTGAACGGCGCGAGCCTCGATATCGCCGTGGTCCTTGAGCAGGCTGACCAACGGGGCCATCCCGTGGTAGCGCAGGCCGCCCGCATGGATCGGCTCCGGGACGAAGTCCGAGCCAAGCGTGAACATCTTGACCAGCGGGGTGAGCTTGCCGGTGTCGCCGAAGTCGTAGGCGTACACCCCCCGGGTCAACGATGGCGCCGCTTCCGGCTCAACTGCGATCACCCGGTACTTGCGTCCGCCACGGAAGGTCTGGCCGAGGAACGGGAAGGTGAGCCCGGCAAAGTTCGAGCCACCGCCGGCGCAGGCGATGATCACGTCGGGCTCCTCGCCGGCCAGCGCCATCTGCTGGATCGCCTCGAGGCCCACGACGCTCTGGTGGATCAGGACGTGGTTGAGCACCGAGCCCAGGCTGTACTTCGTGTCGTCACGGGTGGCGGCGTCCTCGACGCCCTCGCTGATCGCGATGCCCAGTGAGCCCGGGCTGTCGGGGTGCTCGGCGAGGACCGCCCGGCCATAGTTGGTCGTAGGACTGGGGCTGGCCACGACCTCGGCGCCGTACGTCTCCATGAGGATCCGCCGGTAGGGCTTCTGGTCGTAGCTCGCGCGGACCATGTACACCTTGAGGTCGATGTCGAAGAGGCTGCACGCAAATGCGAGCGCGCTGCCCCACTGGCCGGCGCCGGTCTCCGTGGCGATCCGCTTCGTACCCTCCTGCTTGTTGTAGAAGGCCTGGGCGATCGCGGTGTTCGGCTTGTGGCTGCCGGCCGGGCTGCCGCCCTCGTACTTGAAGTAGATGTGGGCGGGCGTATCGAGCACCTTCTCGAGCCGCCGGGCCCGGAAGAGCGGACTCGGCCGGTACAGGCGGTACGCGTCGCGGACAGGCTCGGGGATCTCGATCTCGCGCTCGGTGCTGACTTCCTGGCCGATCAGGGCCATCGGGAAGAGCGGGGCGAGATCTGCCGGCCCGATCGGCTGGCCGGTGCCCGGATGAAGGACGGGTGTGGGCGGCACGGGCAAGTCCGCGGCGATGTTGTACCAGGCCTTCGGGATCTGGTCCTCGGAGAGCAGGAACTTGGTGGTCCGGTCGTCGTCGCGTGCGTCGTTCATCTCGCTCCACTCTCCATGTTCTGCGTTCAGCCTGCGGCGGCAATCCTCGGGATCGTCGACCCGGCCAGGCGCTCTTCGAAGCGCCGGGCCGTCGCCTCCAACTTCTCGAGGTGCTCCACCAGCCGGCGGCGGGCCTCCTCGGCAGCCTCGTTCAGGTTGCTCAAGTCGAAGATCCGCCAGTGGCGCAGGATCGGCAGGAGAACCTCATCCCGGTGGACGCGGACATCGTAGATCCCGGCTCGGGCAATTTGGGCCGCCTTGCGCACGAACTGTGGAATTCCGGCACCGGGCATCTGGAACGAGAGGACCTCGTCGACGATCGCGCAGACGGCCGCCGACGGCTGGAGGGCGATGGCGGCCGACATGATGTCGCGGTAGAAGACCATGTGCAGGTTCTCGTCGGCGGCGATCCGGATCATGATCCGGTCGGCGACCGGATCGTCCGAGTAGCGCCCGGTGTTGCGATGCGAGATTCGCGTCGCGAGCTCCTGGAAGGCCACGTAGGCGAGCCCGTGGAGGGTGTCCGATGACTTCCGGTCGTAGCCCTTCTCGAGCTGGGTCATCCGGCCCCGCTCCAGCAGGATCGGGTCGATGTTGCGGGTGACGGTCAGGTAGTCCCGCAGGACGATCGCGTGCCGGCCCTCCTCGGCGGTCCACCGGCCGATCCAGCTGATCCAGGCGCCGTCACCAT
>JBEPUS010000042.1:0-14913 GCA_041691435.1 Chloroflexota bacterium | reverse complement strand
CTGGTCTGCTGCTCGGCCTGGGCGGCCAGCCGGCGGGCCTGCGGCCGAAGCTCGCCCAGGATGTCCTCGACCCGGGCGAGGTTCGCCTCGGCTTCGACCAGTTGCTCCTCGGCCCGCCGGCGGCGGCGCTCGTGACGGCGGACGCCGGCCACCTCCTCAAAGAGCGGCCGGCGCTCCTCCGGCCGCAGCGAGAGCGCCTGGTCGACCATCCCCTGGCCGATGAACAGGAAGGCGTTGTCGGCGAGGTGGGCAGCATCGAGGAGGTCGACGAGGTCCTTGAGGCGGACCCGTCCGCGGTTCAGCAGGTAGTCGTTCTCGCCGGAACGGTACAGGCGCCTCCCGAGCTCGAGGACCTGGTAGTCGACCGGCAGCAGGCCGTCGGCGTTGTCCAGCACCAGGCTGACATCGGCCATGCCCAGGGCGGGCCGGCGGTCGGAGCCGGCAAAGATCACGTCCTCGGACTTCCGGCTGCGCAGCGCCCGGCCCTGCTCCCCGAGCGCCCAGCGCAGTCCGTCGGCGAGGTTGCTCTTGCCCGAGCCGTTGGGGCCGACAACGGCGCTGATCCCCGCCCCGAACTCGACCGTGGTCCGCTCGGCGAACGACTTGAATCCGTGCAGGCGCAGGGCCAGCAGCCGGGCGCCGTTCATTCGGGCAGCGCCCCGGTGGAACCGTCGATGGCGGCGCTGAGCACATCGAGGGCCGAGCTCGCGGCGATCGTCTCGGCCTCGCGCCGAGATGGACCCTCGCCCCGGCCGACGATGGCCCCGCCGACGCTGACCTCGATCAGGAAGACGCGCTCGTGATCAGGCCCGGAAACCTCGACCAGGCGGTACGCCGGGCGTTCGCCGGCCAGCCGCTGGGTGTGCTCCTGGAGACGGCTCTTGGGGCTTTTCAGGCTGCCCAGGGCGACATCCGAACCAAGCTCCGGCTCGGCCACGGTGATGATCCACTCGCGAGCGGCCTCGAAGCCGAGGTCCAGGTAGACCGCGCCGGCGACGGCCTCGAAGGCCGAGGCCAGGAGCGACGGCCGGAGCCGGCCGCCGCGCTGCGATTCGCCTTCGCCCAGGAGCAGCCAGCTGCCCAGGTCGAGCCGCCTGGCGAGGCGCGCCAGGCCCGTGGTGCTGACGATGGCGGCCCGGCGAGCCGACAACGCGCCCTCGTCATCATCCGGACGGAGGGCGTACAAGGCCGTCGAGATCACCAGCGAGACCACGGCGTCGCCCAGGTATTCGAGGCGCTCATTGTGGCCGCCGACGACCGTCCGATGCTCGTGGAGGTAGCTGCTGTGGACCAGGGCCCGGCCGAACAGGGCCGGGTCTCGGATCGGGAGGCCGAGCTGGGCCGCGAAGTCGACGGCCAGGGGCATCGCGACAGTGGGCCCGATCGGGTCGAGGCGGGCAGGGCAGGTCGCCCGCCGCTCAGGCCCTAGGAGGTGCGCTCGTCGATGTATTCGACCGCGTCGCCGACCGTCCGGATCCGCTCCGCATCCTCGTCGGAGATCTCGGTCCCAAACTCTTCCTCGAGGCTCATGATCAGCTCGACCAGGTCGAGCGAGTCGGCGTTCAGGTCGTCGACGAATGACGCTTCGGGCTTGACGTCCGCCTCATCGACGCCGAGCTGCTCGACAACGATCTTCTTCAGGCGATCGTACGTAGTGGCCACAGAATCCCTCCTGCAATGTTGGTCATCACCCGGCGGGAATGCCGGCCTCTTCATTCGCGGATCCGTCGACCGTCTCCGCAGTCGACGCCGCAGCATCCCTGGCAAGTCGCCCCAGGACGCCATTCATCAAGCGCCGCGCGGGGTCTCCACTGTAGATCCGTGCCAACTCGACCCATTCGGCGATCGCCACTCGGGCCGGCGTCGCCGCGGAGTGTAGCACCTCGCCAAGGGCGGTTCGCAGCAACGCGCGATCGATTCGGGCCAGCTGGACCACCGGATACTGGGCCGCCAGCTGCTCGATCCGAGCGTCGATCCGGTCGCGGTTGTCCACCGTCACCGACACGAGCAGCCGGGCGAATCGGGCGGCCTCGGGGTCCCGGCCGGCTTCAGCGAGGTGGCGCTCCAGGACGACCGGGGCCGTCCGCTGGCCGAAATCAGCCTCGAAGATCGACGCGAGGGCCAGCCGGCGCGCCCGCTGGCGCGAACGGATCTGCTCGCGGGCAGGGGTCCCCCGGGCGGGTGCCACCGGTTCAGGCGCCCACGCCATCGATGCGCACGGTGATCTCGCCGGGAACCAGCCCGAGCTGGCGCTCCAGGGCGGCCAGGACCGCGGCCCTGACGTGACCAGCCAGCGCGCCGAGCGCCTGGCCGGGCAGGGCCACGATCGCGATTCTCACGCTGACCTCGGAACCCGCCAGCTGAACCGCGACCGGGGGGCCGGCGAGATGCTGCCGGAGGAGGCCGCCGGAGCGGCCGACGCGCAGGACGCCAGGCACTTCGAGGGCTGCCAGGCGAACCGTCTCGCGGACGACGCCCGGCCCCACCGTCAGGGCCGGCCCGCTCATTCGATGACCTCGACCGGCTCCGGCGCAGCGCGTCCCGGGGCGGCCGGCTGATTCTCGAAGGTCCGGGCGATCGCCTCCGGAATACCGGCCCGGGCGGCTGCGGCGCCGACGGCCACCGCGTACGAGATCATCCGGCGCTTGGCCCGCCCGTGGGTGATGATCACGGTCCCGTTGACCCCCAGCAGGGGCGAGCCCCCGGAGACCTCGTAGTCGAAGATCCGCCGGATGCGCCGGATTCCCGGGCGCATGAGGAGATAGGCCGGCGGCCCGAACGGCTTGCGCTCGAACTCCTTGCGCAGCAGGCCGAAGATGAACTGCGAGAGGCCCTCGAAGAACTTGATCACGACGTTGCCCACGACGGCGTCGCACACGACCACGTCGGCCATGTGGGTGACCAGGTCCTTGCCCTCGACGTTGCCGATGAAGTTCAGGCTCGATGCCTGGAGCAGCTCGGTGGCCCGCTGGATCCGGGCATCGCCCTTGCCGGTCTCCTCGCCGATCGAGAGCAGGGCGACCCGGGGATGCTCGACGCCCAGGACCTGCTCGGCGAAGAGGGCACCCATCTCGGCGAACTGGTAGAGCTGCTCGCCGGTCGAGTTCGTGGTCGCGCCGATGTCGAGCAGGACGAACGGCCCGGTCTCGGTGACCATCTGGACGGCCAGGGCCGGCCGGTCGACGCCGGGTGCGCGATGCAGATGGAGGATGGCCGCCGCGACCCCGGCGCCCGTATGGCCGGCGGTCACGACCGCATCGGCCTCGCCGGCCCGGACGAGCTTCATTGCGACGTTGATCGACGCATCGCGCTTCGTGCGCACATTGGCCGCGGCATGGTCGTCCATCTCGACCAGCTCGCTGGCATGGACGAAGCGCAGGTTGTCGGGCAGCTCGAGGCCGGCGATCGCCCGCACCCGGATCTCGTCACCCACGAGCAGGATGTCGTCCTCGGGATGGGCACGAGCGTGGATCAGGGCGCCGTGGACGGTCTCCTCGGGCGCGTGATCCCCGCCCATCACGTCCACGGCGACGCGGACGCGACGGTTGGAGGTCGCGCCTCGGACGGCGCTGAGGTCCACCTGCCTAGGAGGCGGCCTCGTCCGGGGTCGTCTGCTTCAGCTCGATCGCCTGGCGGCCGCCGTAGTAGCCGCAGTTGGGACAGGCGTGGTGGGGCTGCTTCATCTCATGGCAGTGCGGGCACTCTTCGAGCCGGGGCAGCTCGAGCGCCGCATGGCTGCGGCGATCACCCTGCCGGGCGTGCGATACCCGTCGCTTGGGGACTCCCATGGCTCCTCTGGTCTCCTCTGGCGCGGCCGGTCCGCGGCGGATGGACGCCCCGCGGCTGGCGGTTCAGGTCGTGGATTGGGCCGGCATCGATCGCCACGGCGACGCGAAGCGGGCCCGACGGGCGAGTCTAGCCCGTCTCGGCGCCGGCGTCGACCCGGAAGCCCCGGAGCACCTCGAGGCGCGGATCGAGGGGCGCCTCTTCGTGGTCGTGCGGCCCCGTTTCGAGGGTCTCGCCGCAGACGCTGCACAACCCCGGGCAGTCCGGCCGGCACAGTGGCGCGATCGGCTCGGCGAGCTGGATCGCCTCGCGGATGATCGGTTCCAGCTGGAGCTCGTGATGGTCCGTCAGCCGGGCGATCTCCGGCTCGCTGGCGGGGTCGAGCGGCTTGCCGGTCGCGATGTCGATGGTGGGCAGGACCTCTTCGCTCAGGTTGAGCTCGACGGGCAGCTCGATCGGCCGGAGGCAGCGGCTGCACTCGAGGGCCAGGGCGGTGTCGATGGAGCCGCGGACGAAGACGCCCCGGTTCGTCCGGCTGACCCGGACGTGGCCGGCCACCGGCCGGGCGAGGGCGAGCTCGTCACCCACGTCGAGCGCGATCCCCTCGAAGGCATAGTCGCGCCGCGAGCCGGCCGGTTCGGCCAGCAGCGCGGCCAGCGGGTAGGTGAGCTCGGTGCTCGAGGAGGCGGCCGTCACCCGCGCGTGGAGCGGCTCGGCGCGGGCTCGAAGTCCTCGTCGTCGGCGTAGCCATCGGCCGGCGTCACGGGTCCGTCGTCGATCTCGAGGGGCGCCCGCGAGTCGATCAGGGCGATCCCCTTGCGGATGCTGTGCAAGGTCCGGTCGACCTCCGCCTCGAGCCGGGTCAGGACAGATGCCGCGTACTCGTCGGCGCCCTGGCGGATCCCGTCGGCCTCCACATGGGTCCGCTCGAGGATGCGCCGGCCCTCGTCTTCGGCCGCCTGGGTCAGGCCGCGCTCTTCGATCAGGAAGGCCGCCTGCTCCTGGGCCCGGGCAACGATCGTCTCGGCCTCTTCCTGGGCTTTCTCGATGATCCGCTCGCCCTCGGAGTTGATCCGCTTGGCCGCCCGGATCTCTTCCGGGATCGCCACCCGCAACTCGTCGATCAACCCCAGCGCGGCGCTCTGATCAAGCACGACGTTGCTCGTCAGGGGCAGCTTCTTGCCGCTGGCGATCAGGTTCTCGAGGCGCGTGACGAGGAAGATGATGTCGATCGGACCGGCCCTCCCTGGCTGGCGGCGACCGGCGGCTGTGCCCCGGCCTCGGCGGGATTATCGCACCCGCTCAACCGCTACGCGCAGGGCGGCCTCGGCCGGGGCGGGCACCATCGCCCGGACGTCACCACCGAAGCGGGCGATCTCGCGGACGAGGGTCGAGCTGACGTAGCCATGCTCGACCGAGGTCATGAAGAAGACCGTGTCGATCTCCGGTGCCAGGACCCGGTTGTTGTGGGCCAGCTGCATCTCCGTCTCGAAGTCGGAGATCGCCCGCAGGCCGCGCACGATGAAGCCGGCCCCGGCCCGCCGGCAGACATCGACCGTCAGCCCATCGAACGACTGGACATCCAGCCGGTCGGTCAGGACCGGATCGACGGCCGCGACCGAGGCGCGGATCGCGTCGAGCCGCTCGGCGACGGTCAGCAGCGACTGCTTGCGGGGGTTGGTCAGCACGGCGAATACCACCCGGTCGAAGACGGCCGCTGCCCGGCGGGCGACATCGAGATGGCCAAACGTGACCGGGTCGAACGACCCGGGATAGACCGCGACCCTCATCCGTCCTCCGTCCCGGCCCGGCGATAGAACGTCAGCGTCGTCTCGCCGAACCGTCGTTCGCGGGTCGATCGTAGCAGGCCGATCCGGGCGGGCGGAGCGGTCCGCCAGAAGTGCTTGGCGACCACGGTGGGATCCGGTCCAAGGAGTCGTTCGGCGGCCGGCCCGGCCAGCATTGCGAGGAGCGACTCGAGGAGCGCGTCCTGGTCATACGGCGGATCGAGGAGGACCAGGTCGAACGGGCCTCGCACGGCCAGGTCCGGCGTTGCCCGGCCGGCTGTCCCCGTCAGCCAGGCCAGGGCCTCGGCGCGGATGACGACGGCGTTCGGGCCGGCGAGACCGGTGTGCTCGAGGTTCTCGGCGATCGTCCGACAGGTGCGGCCGTCAGCCTCGACCATCACCGCCAGGCGCGCGCCACGCGACAGGGCCTCGATCCCGCCGGCTCCGCTGCCTGCACACAGGTCCAGGAATCGAGCACCTTCCAGGTGCGGCTCCAGGATCGCGAACAGGGTCTGCTTGACCCGGTCGCTGAGGGGCCGGGTGCCGGGGCCGGGTGCTGCCAGCCGTCGTCCGGCCGCCGATCCGGCGATCACCCGGCCGGCATCGCCGGGCATCAGGCAGCCCCCTCCGGGTCGCCCGACCAGATGGGCTCCAGCCAGCCCGCGGTCAGCTCGTGACGGAGCGGGGCGAGCTCATCGCCGCGCAGCTCACCGGTCGCGTCGAGGAGCGTCTCGGCATGCCCCCGGGCGTGCCTGGCAAGCTCCCGATGGTCGAGCCGCTGGAGGGACGCGACCCGCAGGCGGGGCAGGCCCGACTGGGCCAGCCCGAGGACATCGCCCTCCCGGCGCAGCTCGAAGTCCTTTTCAGCCAGCTCGAAGCCATCGTTCATCGTCTCGATGGCCTTGAGCCGCGCCCAGGCGACCGGGTCCGAATCGGCGTCGACATCCGAGACCAGGACGCAGTAGGCCTGGTCGGTCCCCCGCCCCACCCGGCCCCGGAGCTGGTGGAGCTGGGCCAGGCCGAAGCGCTCGGCGCCCTCGATGACCATCACCGACGCCTCGGGCACGTCGACGCCGACCTCGATGACGGTGGTCCCGACCAGGATCCGCGTCTCGCCATCTCGGAACCGGCGCATCTCGGCATCCCGGTCGGCCGCCTTCATCCGGCCGTGGACCAGCCCCACGGGCAGGCCGAGCAGGTCGCGCAGCCGGACGGCCTCCTCCTCGGCCGCAGCGGCCGCATCGTCTTCGGCGGCCTCGATCAGGGGCACGACGACAAAGGTTCGCCGGTCTTCGGCCGCCTCCTCGGCGACGAAGCGCCACAGCCGGTCGAGGTCGGTGCTGCCTCGGGTCGCCGTCCGGATCGCCAGGCGTCCGGTCGGCGCCATGCGCAGGTCGGACACCTCGAGGTCGGCGTACAGGACCTGGCCGAGGGTCCGCGGGATCGGCGTCGCCGTCATCAGCAGGACATGCGGCGCGGCCGTCGCTGGCCCGCCGCCGGCATCACCCGCCCGCCCGGCCTTGGCTTCGAGCAGGTTGCGCTGCTCGACCCCGAAGCGGTGCTGCTCATCGATCACCGCCAGGCCGAGGTCGGCGAACTGGACCGATTCCTGGAAGAGCGCGTGGGTCCCGACCACGACCACGGCCTGGCCGGATTTGATGCCCTCGAGCGCCTTCCGCCGGCCGTCCGCGCTGAGCGAACCGGTGAGCAGGGTGACGCCCAGGCCGAGCGGTTCGAGGAGCTCGCCGACGGTCGCCGCATGCTGACGGGCGAGCAGGTCCGTCGGGGCGAGGAGCGCACCTTGCCGGCCACGACCGGCAATCAGGGCCAACGCGTGAGCGGCTACCGCTGTCTTGCCCGAGCCGACGTCGCCCTGCAGGAGCCGGAGCATCGGTTCCGATCGCGCCAGGTCCGCGCGAATCGCGGTCATCGCCGCCGACTGGTCGGCGGTCAGGCTGACCGGCCGGCCGATCTTCGTCCCGATGGCGCCGGCGATCGCCTCGCGAACCGCCACGTCCCGAGGATCGTCGACCACCACCGGCTCGGAAGTCGTCCGGCCGCGCTGGCGCCGCCGCCCGACCATGCCCAGCTGGAGGGCGAGCAGCTCGTCGAAGGCCAGCCGGCGCAGGGCCGCGTCACGGTCCTCGAGCGACGCCGGGTAGTGGACCTGGTCGATGGCCCGGGCGATCGACTCCAGGCCCTCGCCGGCGAGGACGGCTGGGGGCAGGTACTCGTCGTACATCAGGCCCGCCCGGTCGAGCGCCGCCCGGATCGCCTCCCGGATGCGGGCCGAGGTGAGCCCGGCGGTCAGGCGATAGACCGGCACGATCCGGCCGGCATGGAGGGGGTCCGTGCCGTCCTCGGGCGAGAACTCGGGGTCGTCGAAGACCGGACTGAAGCCGCGCTGCTTGAGCCGGCCACTGACCACGAGGTGCTGCCCGGCGTGAACCCGCTTTTCGATGAACCGCCGGCCGAACCACGTCGCCTCGGCCTCCCCGGTGTCGTCGGCCAGGACGGCCTTCGTGACCTGGACCCGCCGGCGCCACGTCTGCTCAACGTGGATCGAGCGCACCACCACCCGGACGCTGGCCGTTGCGCCGTCGGGCAGGTCGCGCAGCTCGGCGACCGTGTGCATCTCGCGGCGATCCTCGTAGCGCCGCGGCAGGTGGAAGAGGAGGTCGCGGACCGTGTTGAGGTCGAGCCGCCGGCCGGCCCGGCGCAGGGTGGCCTCGGCCGGCAGGCCGCTCTCGCCGAGGGCCGTGGCCAGGAGCGCGGCGGGATCCGTGGGCGGAGGCGGGCGGCGGGCGGGACGGGGCCGCGCTCCCGAAGCAGGACGGCGACCCGGCTGCCCGCTGGCCACCGTTACTCGGCCGAGATCAGGTACCGATAGTGGGGCTGGCCACCGTGGCGGACCTCCACTTCGATTCCGGCTCGGGCGGCGCTGATCAGGCGAGCTGTCTCCTCGGCCTCCGCCAGGTCGGCACCCTCGCCATAGAAGAGCGTGACGAGCTCGATGCTCGCTCGCAAGCCGCGGACCGCCGTCTCGATGGCCCGGTCGCGGTTCGCCGCCACCGCGACCAGCCCGTCATCGGGATCGAGCACGATCGTGTGGCCCCGCCGGACCTTGCGACCCGTGACCTTCGCGTCGCGAACCGCGGTCGTCACCGAGAGCGATTCGATCGCCCGGCCCGCCGCCGTCATCTCGTCGACGTTGGCGGCACCGCCCAGCGTCGGGTCCAGGGCGAGGAGCGCCGCGATCCCCTCGGCGGCGTTGCGCGTCGGAACCACGTGGACCACCCGCGAGGTCAGCGCCGCGACCTGCCGGGCCGCCAGGATCACATTCGGGTTGTTCGGCAGCAGAAGCGTCTCGAGCGCATTGACGGTCTCGATCGCCTGCAGGAGCTCACCGCTGCTCGGATTGGCGGATTGGCCACCATGGACAACCGCTGCGACCCCGAAATCGCGAAAGATCGCGGCCAGCCCCTCACCGGCCGCGACCGCGACCACGGCCAGCGGGATGACCGGCACATCGGTCGGCCGGCCAGCCTGGCCAGGTTCGGGCGCCGGGGCCGGACGATCGCCGGTGAACTCCGTCGCCCGGCGCTCGCGCACGTCTCGGGCCTGCTGGTCCAGGTTCTCGACGCTGATCCGGCTCAGGCTGCCCAGCGCGAGCGCGTGCTCGAGGACGACGTCCGGGCGTTCGCTGTGGACGTGGATCTTGATGGCCCTGCCGTCACCCACCACCACGACCGACTCGCCGATCAGCTCCAGCTCCCGGCGAACCGCGTCGGGATCCAGGCTGGTCCCGGGACGGGGCTGGAGGAGGAGCATCGTCTCGTAGCCGAAGCCTTCGTCGGCATGGGCCACGAGTGCTGACGGCTTGGCGCCGGAGTGCTGACGGGCACCGACTGCACCGGCGGGCGACCGGCCCACGAGATGGAGCAGGGCGCCCTGGAAGAGGCGGTAGAGGCCCTGGCCGCCCGAGTCGACCACCCCAGCCTCGCGCAGGATCGGCAGGAGCGACGGCGTCCGGGCGACCGCGGCCTCGGCAGCATTGACGGTGGCGGCGAGGACCGCCTCGATGTGGTCGTCGTGCTCCGCGGCTGCTTTGGCGGCCGCTGCCGACTCCCGGATCACGGGCAGAATCGTGCCTTCGACGGGCTTGCCCACGGCCGCATAGGCCAGTTCAGCGCCGCGCCCGAGGGCGTGGGCCAGGTCGAGCCCGTTGAACCGGCGCTTGCCCTCCAGCCCCTCGGCGATCCCCCGGCAGATCTGCGAGGTGATGACCCCGGAGTTGCCGCGGGCACCCATCAATGCCCCGAAGCTGAGCGCCGCCGCGATTCGGCCGGCCGTGCCGCCGCCCGCCTCGCCCGAGACCGACTCGGCCTCGTCGAGGGCGACCCTGACCGTCGCCAGCATGTTCGAGCCGGTGTCGCCGTCGGGGACCGGGAAGACGTTGAGCGCGTTGACCTCGTCGACGTGCGTCTCGAGGTTGGCCACCGCGGCCCGGAACGCAGCGATCAGGCCGGCTCCGTCGCAGGAGCGCTGGGTCACGCGACGTCCGATCCGGCCGCCGGACCGTCGGCCTGGAAGCGCAGGCCGCCGACGTGGATGGTCAGCGTGTCGATCTCCCGGCCGATCGCCCGGCGCACCGAGTAGCGGACTGCCGAGTCGACCTGCCGGGCGACCTCGGCCACGGGCACCCCGGCCGCGACAAGCACCTGCAGCTCCACCTGGATGCCCGCCCGCAGGCGAACCAGGATCGCCGGTGGCCGGAGACCCAGCCGAACGAGGAGCCACTGTGCCGGGCGGTCATCAGAGAGCCCGGTCACGCCATAGCTGCCCGTGACGGCGGCCCGCACCACCTGGCTGATCGCCCGTCGACTCACCAGCGACTCGCCTGATTCGTGCTCGTTGGGGCTCGGCAGCGTGGCCTCCCGGGGTGGTTGGGCGGCACCCGGAGCGGGCTCGGCGGGTGCGCCGGATCGATGTGCTATCGTACCGTCTGCTCGAGCCGGAGGCGGCTCGTTCTTCATGACTGACCCTGAGTGATCGCGAGGATCCACCGTGTCCCGAGCGTGCGCCGTCTGCGGCAAGGTTTCAATGGGCGGCTTCAACCCCCAATCCTCCGGGATGAACCGTGTCCGCGCGCATCGCCGCTATCAGCCAAACCTGCAGCCGCTGGTCGTGATGACCGCCTCGGGTGCCCCCAAGAAGCAGTCGGTGTGCACGCGCTGCCGGCGCACGATGGTGAAGTCCGCGCGCTGAGCTCCTCTGGCGCGGTTCATGCCGCGCTGTTGCTGGACCTGACGGCCCGGCTGAGCGGCGGTTCCTGGATCCGATGGCCCGGCTGAGCCGGCGTACCTCGACCTGACGGCGCGTTTGAGCCGGCGTTCCGGACATATTGGCCCGGCTGAGCCGGCGTACCTCGACCTGACGGCGCGTTGAGCCGGCGTTCCGGACATATTCCAGTCACCAGGACCGTATGGTCGGCCGCACCCGGGAATCCGTACGGCCGGTCAGGTGGCGGGGGGAATTCGTGCACGAGCCGCCCGCCCGGATGCCCGCGTCACCCGATTTTGGGCCCGTTTCCGACCATAGTGTCTTCCTGGCTGGAATCTGACGCGAGACTCGGGACCCGGGACGACGCAGGGCACCACGATGATCCCCTCGGATTGGATGCACCCGCGGCCGAGTCCGTGCCAAATGCCGCCCACAGCGGCGTAACGGTCCGACAGGCCCGCACCCACAGATCAACCGGCAGGTTGCGCAGTTTCAACCTCCGGTTCCGTGCACGAAACCGACCCCGATTTGCAGTCTCGCCCGTCGTTCGAGCCTGTTCCGCCCATAACGCCGCCGTGGGCTGGCATTTGGCAGAGAACCTGACTCGGTCAATCCGACCGCAGAGCCCGGCCCCGAGTTCGTGAGCTCGCCTGGCCCTGTCCTGCCGATCGCTGCTCCGCGGCGGCGGTCAGGACGAGAAGACGCCCATGGCCACCCGCCACAGGCCGATGAGCGCAACGGCTGACGGCACGAGGTAGAAGGGGGCCGAGTAGCCACCCAGGATGTTCTCGTCGAGCATGAAGCCGGCCACCACGGAGCCGAGTGCAGCCAGGCCCACGCCCTGGGCGACGATGGGCCAGCTGATTCGTCGATTCAGGCGCCGGAGCGCAGCACCATCCCGAACGCCGACGCCGGGCGCATCGACGGTCGCCTCGATCTCGTCATCGGCCGCCCGATCGAGGACCTTGCGGAACCAGCCCGGCGCACGGGTCACCGCGAGATAGGCGACGACGGCGTAGAAGATGCCCGCCAGGACGTCGATCAGGTAGTGGTCGCCCAGGTAGACGACGGCAAACCAGACGCACGCCGCATAGCCCAGCATCACGTAGCCAACCCGCCCGAATGCCCGCCTCGTGAAGAGGAAGGCCAGCGTCGGGTAGGCCGCATGGAGCGACGGGAACGCAGCGACATCGTTGGGATTGATGTCGTACATCGCGTAGCTGTACAGGTAGTTGCCCTGGAAGCCGAAGAACTGGGCGATCTGGTCGAACGCGCTCGACTTGAGGTAGAGGATGGTCGGCTGGCCATTTGGCCCGTTCAGCAGCCCGTGATCGGCGGCGTACCACGGCGGACCCACCGGCAGGATCAGGTAGGTCACGAAGGCGGCCATGCTCAGCAGGATGATCGCGGCCACGAAGTCGTAGTAGACCCGCCGTTGGCGCAGCCACAGGAAGAACCCGACCGCGAGCGGCAGCGGGAAATGCAGGAAGTAGAAGATCGTCGCGACGATCGCCAGCCAATCGGTGCCGGTCGCTGGGTGAAACAGGTCCTGGAGAACCTGCGTCGGCAGGTGCCCGAACCCCAGGAACGTGTCGATTGCCACGAAGTCCGCGACGTGGATCCCGGCGCCAAAGTCGTCGGCATAGCCGCGCATCAGCTCGTAGGCCAGGAACAGCCCGATGAACGGGATCCAATCACGCAGGAAGAGCCGGCCGCGCCCGATCACGACGGCCGCCAGGGCCAGCCCGACCAGCAGGACGTCGGGGGTGATGGAGACGCCCTTGATGATCATCAGGGCCGACAGGAAGACGATGTAGCCGCCGATGGACCAGAGCAGGATCCGGTCGTTCCGCCTTCCGAGCCGGGCCGGGCTGGCGTCGCCGGCCGCAGCCGGGTCGGCCGCAGCCGGGTCGGCCGCAGCCGGGTCGGCCGCTGTCACGTCGGCCGCTGTCACGTCGGCCGCTGTCACGTCGGACCGTCGGCCGGCCTCGGTCACCGGGCCCGACCGGCCGCCGCCGCCGCCCGCAGCCTGGCCATCTCGACCGCCATCGGCCGGCCTGTGCGGAAGAGCGCCGAGCCGGCAATCAGCACGTCGACGCCCAGCGCCGCGGCGTCGATCGCCGTGAGCTCGTTGATGCCGCCATCGACCTGGACCTCGAGGTGGCCGGCCGAGAGGCGCGAGTCGCCATGGACCGCCGCGATCTTGCGCGCAGCGCCGGCCATGAACGCCTGGCCGCCGAAGCCGGGCTCGACAGTCATCACCAGGACGATGTCGAAGAGGCCGCGATACGGCTCCAGGGCGGCCAGCGGAGTCGCCGGCTTCACGGCCAGGCCGGCCCGCCGGCCCGCTGCGCGGATGGCCCGGAGGGTCGGCTCGATGGGTTCGTCGATCTCGAGGTGGATCGTGATCGAGTCGCAGCCGGCGCCGATGAACTCGGCGATGAATGCTCCCGGGTTGGCGATCATGAGGTGGGCATCGAACGGCAATCCCGTGCGCGGCCGGAGAGCCCTGATCGTCCTGGCGCCGAAGGTCATGTTCGGCACGAAATGACCGTCCATCACGTCGAGGTGGACCCGATCCGCACCAGCCGCCTCGACACGCCGGATGGCATGGCCCAGGTTCCCGAGGTCGGCATCAAGGATGCTCGCGCTGATCTGCACCTCGGCTTCGGGCTGGCCGGCCACGGTCAGTCCCCGCCGCCGGCATAGGCGCTGCCGGCCAGGACCGCGGCGAGGCCCGTCTCAGCCGGCTCGGTCATCCGCTCACCGCGCAGGGCGGCCGCGCTGCGCACGACCAGCAGCTCGCGCCGCCTGGCGACGGCCGGGGCCGCGGGTTCGCCGGCCCGCTCGGCCGCCAGCTGCCCGCAGGCGGCACCCACTTCCTGGCCCCGGTTCCGACGGATCGTGACGGCGATCCCGTCGCGACGCAGGCGGGCGGCGATCCGCTCGATCCGGTCCATCGGGCTGGCCGTCCACGGGGTATGGGCGACCGGGTTCATCGGGATCAGGTTCACGTGGCAGAGGTCGCCCCTGAGGAGCTCGGCCAGGGCATCGGCGTCCGCATCGGTGTCATTGACGCCATCGATCAGGGTGACCTCGTACGAGACGCGCCGGCCGGTCTGCCGGGCGTGGTCGCGGGCCGCCGCCACGACATCGGCGATCGGCCAGCGCCGGTTGAGCGGTACGAGCACGTCGCGCAGCGGGTCCCGGGCCGCGTGCAGGCTGACGGCCAGCGTGAACTGCGGCCCGAGCGCCGTCAGGCGGCGGATCCCCGGTACGACGCCCGATGTGGAGACGGTGATGTGGCGGGCCCCGAGGCCGAAGCGCTGAGGGTCGGACAGGGCCGAGACCGCCTCCAGGACGCGATCCAGGTTGAGCAGCGGCTCGCCCATGCCCATGAAGACGACGTTGGTCAGGCGCCGGCTGCGCTCGGCCAGGCGGCGGGCGGCGGCTCGAACCTGGTCGACGATCTCGGCCGTCGAGAGGTCGCGCGTGAAGCCGAGCTCGCCGGTAGCACAGAACGGGCACCCGACGGCGCAGCCGGCCTGGCTGGAGATGCACACGGTGTTGCGCTCGCGCTGGGCACCGTCCGCGCCGCGCCGGGCCGGGTAGTGCATGAGGACGGACTCGATCAGGGCGCCGTCCGCCAGCCGATGAAGCCCCTTCTCTGTCAGGCCGCCATCGGCCACCCGGATCTCCGTATCGGCCAATGTGTCGAGCGAGAAGGACTCATCGACCTCGCCGCGCAGGGCCGCGGGCAATGTCTGGATGGAAGCGGCGCTGATCGCTCCGCTCCACAGGGCGGCGTTCAGCTGGCGCGCACGGAACGCCGGCTGACCGCGCTCGGCGAACCAGGCCACGAGGGCCTGCGGTGGCATGCCGGACAGGCCGGGCCGGAGGTCGGGAGACATCCGCCCGATTATCGCCCGACCGGCGTGCCGATGAGGGCGGGGCGTCCGCGGCGCAGCTCGGCCCCGCTCATCGCCCGGCCGCCGGCCAGCTGGACGCGGTCGAGAGCGAGCGATCCCCCACTGGTTGCGACGGCGAGCCCCTGGCC
>JBEPUS010000041.1:0-15075 GCA_041691435.1 Chloroflexota bacterium | reverse complement strand
AGGTCGAGGGCAAGTACAAGAAGCAGACCGGCGGCCACGGGATGTTCGGCCACGTGTGGATCGAGCTCGAGGCCAACCCCGGCGGTGGGATCGAGTTCTCGGAGCGCGTCGTGGGTGGCTCGGTGCCCAAGAACTTCTTCCCGGGCATCGAGAAGGGCGTCCGCGATGCGGCCGCCGAGGGCGTCCTGGCCGGCTACCCGCTGAGCGACTTCAAGGCGACCCTCTATGACGGCTCGTTTCACCCGGTCGACTCGAACGAGCTGTCGTTCAAGATCGCCGCCTCGATGGCCCTCAAGAAGGGCGTGATGGAGTGCCGGCCGGCCCTGCTCGAGCCGATCATGCTCGTCTCGGTCACCGTTCCCGAGCGCTACATGGGCGACGTCAACCGCGACCTCAACACCCGCCGCGGCCGCGTCCTGGGGATGGACACCGACGGCGGCAACCAGGTCGTCTCGGCGCACGTGCCCCAGGCCGAGCTGTTCACGTATGCCACGGAGCTGCGCTCGCTGACCCACGGCCGGGGCTCGTTCACGGCCCAGGTGGACAGCTACGAGGAAGTCCCAGCGCACATCGCCGAAAAGGTGATCAGCGCCCACAAGCGCGAGGCCGAAGCCGCCCACTAGGTTTCGCCTCCCAGGTCGTGCCCCGTTGGGGCCGCGGTGGCCGCGGTGGCCGCGGTGGCCGTCGGAGCCGGTCGCCAGGCCGTTCCCGCTCGTCGCGGCCGCGGTTCTTCCCGTTTATCGTCGGCCGGGCCGCCGCGGTCGCCGGACCCGGTCGCCAGGCGTGGTCATGGCCGCGGTGGCCGGACCCGGCCGCCAGCCGTGGTCGTGGCCGGATTCTTCCGGTTTATCAGCGGTCGTAGTACTAAGGAAGAACGCGCCGCGATTCGAGGCCCACCCGGCCCAGCCCGGCCCGGTTTCGTGCGTGGCAAGGTGGGAGTCGCGCCCCAACGCGACCGGATCGGCGCCAGATCCTCACGTACCACTACGCCGGCTGATAAACGGGAAGAACTGGCCTCGACTGTCGCGACTCTCTACGATGCCGGCATGAGCACGACGACGGGCAGCGATTCGGCAGCCGGGCCCGAATTTGCCGACCTCGACGCGCCGGTCCGGACCTTGTTCGAGCAGATCGGCGCGGCCGCAGCTGCGACGCCAAGCCCAGACCTGGAGGCGATCGGCCAGGCACTCTCCGAGCTCGCCAAGCAGGTGGACTATCTCTCGAGCTGGGTCAAGCGCCTCGGCAACACGAGCGGCGCGCTGAAGATGCATGCGCCGGAGCGCGGACCACGCCTCCAGATCGTCCATCGCCTCGAGGCCCAGATGGGCGCGATCCATGACCACCGCACCTGGGTCGCGGCGGCCCCGATCGTGGGCCTCGAGACCCATCGGCACTACCGGATCATCGGCTCTGGCCCGTCCGCCCGGCCCGAGCTCGCCGAGGAGGTCGAGCTTGACCCAGCTGATCACGTGACGATGTTGCCGCCGGACGATTTCCACAGCCATGGTCACGTGGCCGGCCGGGGCTCGCCCTCGTACGTCCTGATCCTGACCGGCGACGACCAGACCCGCTTCGAGCGGACCGAATGGGACCTTGCGACGGGTCGCCATCGCACCCTGAATCCCGGCGACCGCGGCCGCTGGCTCGACTCGGAGCCGATGCCCTAGGCGACGGGCCCGTCCGCCGGCTCGCCCAACCACACGACGTTCGCCAGCGTTAGATGACGCAGCCGTAGCAGACCCGCGCGCTCCACAGGACCGCTGGGGCGGACTTGCCGGCGGCGTTCTGGGCGACGATCACGACCGCCTGGTAGGGCCCCAGCCCGGCCTCGTTCTGGATGGTCCAGGTGACGAACGTCGACCTGGTCGCGGCGGATAGGGTGGCGAAGAGCTTCAGCTCGTTGGCGGGGATGGCCGTGTCGGGCGTCACGCAGGGCGTGTTGTTGAACTGCTGCAGGTCGCCCAGGCAGTCGGGAACGCCGTAGACCAGGAATTTCGTGGCAGCTCCTGCCGGCTCCGACCAGGTCGCGCGGTAGCGCTCAGTGGTGGTGTAGCCATCCTTGGCCACCGTCTCCTTGACGAGCTTGAATGTCGTGCGGCTGGGCGCCGGCGGCACAGCGGCTGCTTTCGGGCTTGCCGACGGCGAACCGGTGGGCCCCACGGCCGAGTCCGATGGCGCCACCGAGGGCGATGCCGATGGCGCCGAGACGGCCGGAGAGGATCCTGGGGCAGCGGTCGGCACGGATCCGTTGCAGCCACCAACCAGGACGGCCATCCCAACCACGACCACGAGACGTTGCCAGTTCATCGATCGCCTCGACTCTTCCGCCCGGCCTGCGCCACCGAGACCTTCGGTGTCGAGCGCAAATTCATGTGGGTTGACGGGCCAGTCAGGCGGCTTGTGGCGTCAGGCTCCGGCGAGCGCCGAAAGGGCCGAGGCCAGGTCCAGGTTCCCTTCGTAGAGCGCTCGGCCGATGATCGCCCCTGCGCAACCCAGGTCCCGGACCGCGAGGAGATCCTCGATCGCCCGGATCCCGCCCGACGCGATGATCCGGCCCCGTCCCAATGCCACGACCAACTCGAGCAACGCCAGGTCCGGTCCGGAGAGGCCGCCATCCCGGGCGATCGCGGTCACCTCGAATGTGGTCACTCCGGCGTCGGCGAGCTGCAGCAGCGCTTGCTCCACAGGCACGCCGCGCGCGCCGTCGCGCCAGCCCTCGCCGACGGCCAGGCCATCCCGGACATCCAGCGCAGCCACGATCCGGCGCGCTCCGAACGTGGCGACGAGCTCGCGGGCGAACGTGGGATTGCCGAGCAGGGCAGTCCCGATCACCACCCGGCTCGCGCCCGCCGCCAGGGCACTGGCAACCGCCGTCCGGTCGCGCAGGCCGCCGGCAACCTCGCAGGCCGCGCCCTCCCCCGTCGCCTCGATGATCTGGCCGATGAGTCCCGCTTGCCGGCGGCCACCCGCGCGGGCGCCGTCGAGATCGACCAGGTGCAGCCAGCGAGCCCCGGCCGCCACGAACTCACGGGCGACGGCGACCGGATGATCGCCGAAGATCGTCTCGGCTTCGAAGTCGCCCTCGATCAACCGGACGACCCGGCCGTCGCGCAGGTCGATCGCCGGCAGGAGCTCGAACTCCGCCGGCTGGGAACCGATTGACACGCTCACCTCGGTCGCAGTACGCTGCCATCAGCATAGTAGCACGCTACTACGCTACTACAAAGCGCGAGGAGCACAGCCGAGCGATGGCGACAACCGACGACGACTGGCGTTCGGAGCATACCGAGGCGCTGTTCGGGGCAATCCTGCGTCTCGAAACGGCTGATGAGGCCGCCCACTTCTTCCGTGACCTCTGCACGCTCGGCGAGCTGCGCGACCTGGCCCAGCGCTGGGCTGTGGTCCGGATGCTCGACCAGGGCCTGCACTACGCCGAGATCTCGAAGAGGACCGGCGCGAGCACCGCCACGATCACCCGGATCGCATCGTGGCTGCGCCACGGCGAGGGCGGCTACCAGGGCATGCTCACGAAGATCCGCCCATCGGTGAACGAGCCGGCATGAGAGAGCGACTGCGCCTCGCCGTGCCGAACAAGGGCCGCCTCGTCGAGCCCACCCTGCACCTGCTCCACGACGCTGGGCTGATCTTCGAGGAGCACGACCGGAGCCTGGTGGCCAGGGTCTCGAACTACGACCTCGACATCCTGTTCGTGCGGACGAACGACGTCATCGAGTTCGTCGGCGACGGGGTCGCAGACCTGGGCGTGACCGGGATCGACCTGCTGGCCGAGACGGCCGCGGAGCTGCCCACGGTCCGGGCCCTCGGCTACGGACGCTGCCGGCTGGCGGCTGCCGTGCCCACGGACAGCTCGGTCAGGGCCATCGCCGAGCTGGCCGGCCTGCGAGTCGCCACGGCCCATCCGAACACCACCCGGCGGTTCTTTGCCGAGCAGAAGATCCAGGTGGAGGTGATCCCGATCTCTGGCGCGGTCGAGGTCGCCCCGCGGCTGGGCCTGGCCGAGGCGATCGTCGACCTGGTCTCGACCGGCTCGACCCTCGTGATGAACGGCCTGCGCCAGGTCGGCGACGTCCTTGCCTCGGAGGCGATTCTCGTCGCCAACCCGGGCGCTCTCGTGGAGCGCTCCGCTGAGCTCCGGGCGATCGACACGATGCTCTCGTCGGTGATCGCCGCGCGCGGCCAGAAGTACGTGATGATGAACGCGCCGGCGGCCAAGCTGTCCGAGCTGACCGACATCCTGCCCGGACTCAACTCACCGTCGGTGATCCCGCTGGCTCACGACGGAATGATCGCGATCCACGCTGTCGTGGAGGCCGACGCGGTCTGGGGCCTGCTGCCCCGGCTCAAGTCGGCGGGCGCCGCGGGGATCCTGGTCCTGCCGATCGAGAAGATCGTGGCATGAGCCCCACCCCGACCTCGATGAGCGATCCGCTGGCGCCTGCTTCATATTCCTGGGAGGCGACCAACGAGGAGGTCGCCCGGCGCTACGGGCTGCCGGTCGAATCGATCATTCGCTTCGACCTCAATACCTCGCCTGCCCCGCCGGCCGGTGTCGCTCGGCTCCTGGCGATGGGCGGCCTGGAAGTTGGCCTTTCCGAATATCCGCCCTCGGACTATCGCGGCCTCGTGGCCGCTGCCGCGGCTGCCTACAGCGTGCCCGAGGACGAGATCCTGGTGGGTGCGGGGGCCGACGAGATTCTCGACCTCGTCGCCAAGGCCTTCCTGGGCGAAGGCGACACGGCGGTGATTCCCACGCCGAGCTATGCGATGTACCGGGTCCTCACGGAGCAGCGCAGGGCCACCGTGATCGCGGTCCCCCGCCTGGGACCGCACGCCGACTGGACCATCGACCGACCGGCCGTGCGGGCTGCCGCGCGAACCGCGCGGGTTATCTGGCTCTGCAACCCGAACAACCCGACCGGCCGGATCGAGCCCCCGGGCCTGATCGAAGGCCTGCTCGACGACATCACGGCCGATGCCGGATCCCACGGGCGCGAGGTGCCGATCGTGGTCCTGGATGAGGCGTACAGCGAGTTCGTCGGCCGGAGCCTCGTCGGCCTGCGCGCCGGCTACCCGCGCCTGATCGCCGTACGCACCGTCAGCAAGGCCTATGCCCTGGCCGGGCTGCGGGTGGGCTTCGCCATTGCCCGGCGCGAGACGCTCGCCCGGATCGAGCCGTATCGCCCGCCCGGCTCTGTCTCGACCGTCTCCGTCGCGATCGCGACCGAGATCCTGGGGATCCCCGGCGTCCTGGCCGAGAACCTGGCCCGGGTCGAGACCGAACGTGCGCGCCTGGCCGCCGGCCTCCGGGACGTGGGCTGGCGACCCGAGCCGAGCGTCACGAACTTCCTGCTGGTTCCATTCGCCGACGCCGTGGCCGCCGCCAGGGTGGCCGAGGAGTTGCTGAAGCAGGGCCTCGTGCCCCGAACCTTCCCGGCCGACCATCCCCTCTCGAACAGCCTCCGGATCACGGTCCGCGATCAAGCCCAGGACGACCGTCTTCTCGCAGCGGCACAGGCAATGGGGTCGAATCCATGAGCACTCCCCCCGATCGCGCCCGGCGCGCCACGATCACCCGGACGACCCGCGAGACCGAGGTCACGGTGAGCGTGAACCTCGACGGCAGCGGGCTCGTGAAGGTCGCGACCGGGGTCGGCTTCTGGGATCACCTCCTTGGCTCGCTCGGGCATCATGGCCTGTTCGACCTCGAGATTCGTGCCGAGGGGGATCTCCAGGTCGACGAGCACCACACGGTCGAGGACGTCGCGCTCGTCCTGGGCAGCGCCTTCTCGGAAGCCCTCGGCGATCGAGCCGGGATTGGCCGTTTCGGCGACGCGCGGGTGCCCATGGACGAATCACTCGCGAGTGCCGTCGTGGACATCGGCGGGCGGCCGTATGCGCTGGTGGACCTGCCGTTTCGCGGCGAGCGGGTCGGCGCGCTGCCCCTCCAGCTGGTCGAGCACGCGCTCGAGGCGTTCGCGCGCACGGCCGGCGCAACGATCCACGTGAGCGGGACCGGGCGCAACGACCACCACCTGGCCGAGGCTGCCTTCAAGGCGCTTGGCCGGGCGCTCCGCCAGGGCTGCGAGATCGATTCACGCCGGGTCGGAATCGCCTCGCTCAAGGGCACCCTGACGTGATCCGGATCGCGATCGCGGACTACGGTGCCGGCAACCTGGTGAGCATCGGCCGGGCGATCGAGGTGATCGGGGCCGAACCGGTCGTGATCCGCGACGCTGAGGCGCTGCGCGGTGCGGATGCCCTGATCGTGCCCGGTGTCGGCGCGGCTGCGCCGGCAATGGAGCGCCTCCGCCGCCACGGCCTGGTGGATCCGATTCGCGCATGGGTCCGGGCCGGACGACCGTTTCTCGGGATCTGCCTCGGCCTGCAGCTCCTCTTCGACGGCTCCGACGAGGACGGCGCCGAGGCGCTGGGGCTGCTCGCTGGCCGGACGATCCGCCTCGAGGATGCGCCGACGCTGCCGCACATCGGCTGGAATACGGTTGACTGGCGGGGAGTCCAACCGCTCTTCGACGGCATCGAGGCGGGCGCCGCCTTCTACTTCGTCCATTCGTACGTCGTCGCGCCGGTTGATCCCGCGATCGTGATCGCCGAGTCGGAACACGGCAGCCGGTTTCCCGCGGCGATCGCCCGCGACAGCCTGTTCGGCGTCCAGTTCCATCCCGAGCGGAGCGGCGCCGACGGCCTGCGCCTGCTGGCCAACTTCACGGCCCTCGCGGGGCGCCGGTTGGCCGCCATGCCGGCCGGGGCGCTGGCCTGATGCTCGGTCGCCGGGTGATTCCCTGCCTCGACGTGGCCAACGGCCGGGTGGTCAAGGGAACGCGCTTCGTGGACCTCGTCGACGAGGGTGATCCGGTCCAGCTGGCGGCCCTGTACGCGGCGGAAGGCGCCGACGAGATCGTCTACCTGGACATCACTGCCGCACCGGAGGGCCGGGGCACGCTGCTGGACCTCGTGGAGCGGACGGCACGGACGGTGTTCATCCCGCTGACCGTGGGTGGTGGCGTCCGGGCAGTCCACGAGATGCGCGATGTCCTGCGGGCCGGGGCCGACAAGGTCTCGCTCAACAGCGCGGCCGTTGCCGACCCAACCCTCGTGAATCGCTGCGCCGTCAGGTTCGGCCGGCAGGCGGTGGTCGTCGCGATTGACGCAGCGCGCTCGCAACGCCCGGATGCCTCTCCGAGTTGGACCGCCTATGTCCGCGGTGGGCGCGAGCGGACGGGCCTGGACGCGGTCGAGTGGGCCGAGCGTGCCGTCGAGCTCGGCGCGGGCGAGCTCCTGGTCACCTCCATCGACCGCGATGGAACTGGCGCTGGCTTCGACACCGACCTGCTCCACGCGATCTCGTCGCGGGTCTCGGTGCCCGTGATCGCATCGGGTGGCGCCGCTGGACCCGACGACTTCGTCCGGGCGATCCGCGACGGAGGCGCCGACGCGGTCCTGGCCGCATCCATCTTCCATCGCCGGATCCACGCAATCGCCGAGGTCAAGGGGGCGATGGCCGCGGCCGGGCTCCCGGTCCGGCGGACGCCGGGGATGGCAGCATGACCCTCGAGCCCTTCGATCCGAGGGCTGTGACCTGGCCGGAGGCTCCCGGACTCCTCCCGGCGATCGTCCAGGATCGTGCCGACGGGCGGGTGCTCATGCTGGCCTGGGTCGACCGCGAAGCGCTCGACGCGATGCTCGCGACCGGCGACGTGCACTTCCACTCGCGGTCCCGGGACCGGCTCTGGCGGAAGGGCGAGACGAGCGGCAACGTGTTGCGCCTCAACTCGATCGCCGTCGACTGCGATGGCGACGCATTGCTCCTGACCGTGGATCCCGCGGGTCCCACCTGCCATCGCGGCACCCGGAGCTGCTTCGACCTTGACGGTGCGGCCCCGGCCGTTCCGACGGGCGCCAACGCCGCGCCAGTCAGCGCGCCAGTCAGCGCGTCGGGGGCCGCGTCGGTCGGCGCGAGGGGCGCCAGCGCCGCGGCGATCGCGGCGACGGTCACCGCGTCGGCTGCCAGCGCCGCGCCAGTCAGCGCGACGCCCGCCGTGCGGCCCCAGGGGTTTGCATGGCTTGAGACTCTCTGGGCGACGATCGCCGATCGCGTCGCGCAGCGGCCGGCCGGCTCCTACACGACGAGCCTGCTCGACGCTGGCGTCGACGCGGCTGCCCGCAAGGTCACCGAGGAAGCCACCGAAGTCCTGATAGCCGCCAAGGACGACGCAGTTGCCGAGTCGGCGGGCTCGTCGCGGACCGAGTCCCGGCAGGCCCTGGCCAGTGAGACCGCCGACCTGCTCTTCCATGTCCTGGTCCTGCTCGCCGAACGGGGCATCGAACCGTCCGAGGTAGTCGACGTGCTCCAGGGGCGCCACGCCCCGGCGTCATAGCGTCAAGCCTGGGCTTCGACTACTCGGCCCGTCGACCTGGCTCGTCGCCTGGGCCCGCCGAGCGTGGCCCGTCGAGCGTGGTTCGTCGAGCTGGCTCGTCGGCGTGGGCCTGGTCGATGTGGGTACGTGGTACCGCAAAATGGCGAATCCGGGGCCGTTGCGCGTTCGTTCGGTGTCTCCGACGAGGGCCTGACCGGCAGTCGGCTTGAGACCTGGTCCGACTCACGCTCACGGGCGGACGATTCTTCGGTTCAGGATTGGGCACGAACGGGCAGGAGCTCCCGCGGCAGGTCCAAACGCCGGTTTTGCGGTACCACGTACCCGGGCCGACGCGCTCGAAAGCCCGAGAGCCCGACAGCCCAAAGCGGCGAGACCCCGCCTGAAAGCCCGAAAGCCCGAGGGCCCGAAAGCCCCGCCTGAGCCCGCGAGCCCAAGACCCAGCCACTCCCCAGCGTCCTAGTCCGGCTGGATGAACACCATTCGGTAGTCCTTCTTGCCGCTGCGCAGGACCAGGTAGCCACCGGGCAGCGGGTCGGGCACCGGCGCATCCACCGACGCGACCTTCGCCTCGTTGATCGAGAGGCCGCCCTGGCTGATCGCCCGGCGTGCCTCGCCGTTCGAGCTGTACAGGCCTGCGGCCACGCACAGCGCGACGACGCCGTTCGCGACGATCTCGGGCGCCACGACGGCGTGGGGCAGCTGCTCGTAGGCAAACCCGAGCATCTCAGGTCCGAGCGAGGGCAGCGACCGGCTGAATACGGCCGCGCTCACCTTCTGGACTCGCTCCAGGACGTCGGCGCCGTGGACGCGGGCGGTCAGGTCCGCCGCAAGCGCCCGCTGGCCGCCGCGCGCCTCCGGATGTGCAGCGCTGTCGGCCTCGAGGGCCGCCAGCTCCGCCCGCTCGCGCAGGGTGAACATGCGTAGCAGGCGGCCCGTCTCGGCATCGTCGCGGTCGAGCCAGAACTGGTAGAAGGCAAAGGGCGACGTCCGCGTGGGGTCGAGCCAGACCGAGGTCCCCTCGGCCGTCTTGCCGAACTTCTTACCCGTTGGATCGAGCAGCAGTGGGTAGCTCAGGCCGTGGGCGCGGTCGCCGCCCGCATCATCGCTGCCGTCGACCCGGCCTTCGAC
Organism: Chloroflexota bacterium; assembly: GCA_041691435.1. Classification (GTDB taxonomy): domain Bacteria; phylum Chloroflexota; class Limnocylindria; order Limnocylindrales; family CSP1-4; genus Palsa-1033. The sequence continues at coordinate 5,530 of JBEPUS010000041.1, read as the reverse complement.
CCGGCCTTCGACCCGGCCGTCGACCCGGCCTTCGACCCGCCGGATCAGCTCGAGTCCGGCGGTGATGTTGCCCCACTGGTCCGCGCCGCCCATCTGGAGCTCCACGCCCATCGTCCGATGGAGCTCGAGGAAGTCGGTCGCCTGGAGAAGCATGTAGCTGAACTCGGTGTAGCTCAGGCCAGCCTCGAGCCGGGTCGCGACCGAGTCCTTCGCCAGCATGTACGGGACAGTGAAGTGCTTGCCAACCTCGCGCAGGAAGTCGAGCAGCTTCAGCGAGCCCAGCCAGGCGTGGTTGTCGCCCATCACCGCGCCGCTGGGGCCATCGAAATCCAGGAAATGCTCGAGCTGCCTGCGGATCGCTGCCGTATTGGCCACGACCATCTCGCGGGTCAGCAGGTTGCGCTCGGCGGACGTCCCCGATGGATCGCCGATCATCCCCGTCCCGCCGCCCATCAGCGCAACCGGCCGGCCGCCATGACGCTGGAGGTGGAGCAGGCCGAAGATCGGCACGAGATGGCCGACGTGGAGCGACGGCCCGGTGGGATCGAAGCCGATGTAGCCCGAGACCGGCCGCGGGTCGCGCAGTCGATGGGCCAGGCCGGGCGTGGCCTCGTGGAACAGGCCACGCCATTTGAGCTCATCCAGGAGGCCGCCAGCCGCGTCGGACGCGCCGCCGGACGCTTCGGACACGCCGGACGTATCGGACGCGCCGCCGGACGCGTCGGTTGCGCCGCCAGACGGGTGCGCTGAATCGGCGCCGACGCCGCTCTCCTGCTCGGGCGGCGTCACAGCCGGCTACGCCCGGCCGTCACGGGATGCGGGTAGGGGAAAGCCTGCTCATTCCGGCCCTATGCTATCGTGACCGACCGAATGCAGACCAGCCTCGCCCGGCGTCAGCGGCGTCGCCGTAACGGCAGCGCCCGCGGCTCCGGCAGCGGACATGCAGCCTCTGGGGCCGCGATCGCCCTGCCACTTTTCCTCTTCGGAACGTTGGCCCTCCTCGCGATCGTCGGGTTCGGGTCCGTGGTGGCCGCCTACTCGTACTACAGCCAGGGCCTGCCCGATCCCCTCCCCCAGCTGAACAACATCACGTTCAGCCAGGAGACCGTGGTGTACGACCGGACCGGCACGATTGAGCTGGCCCGGTTCGGGGCGATCAAGCGCACGGTCATCCCCTACGCGCAGATGCCCCCGGCGCTGATCGACGCGACCACCAGCGTCGAGGACAAGACGTTCTGGCAGAACGCCGGCTTCGACCCGATTGGGATCATCTCGGCGGCCCTCGACACCGTCACCGGCAACGCCCGGGGCGCCTCCACGATCACCCAGCAGCTCGTACGCAACCGGCTGCTGCCGGCGGCCGCGTTCGCCGGTTCCACCTACGAGCGCAAGATCCGCGAGATCATCCAGTCGATTCGCCTCACCCAGGAGCTGCCGCCGGGCGTCGCCGGCAAGCAGCAGATCATGCAGGCATACCTGAACCAGAACTTCTACGGCAACCAGAGCTACGGCATCGCCGCGGCGGCCCAGAGCTACTTCGGCATCACGGACCTCACCAAGCTCGACCTGGCCCAGTCGGCGATCCTCGCCGGGATCCCCCAGTCGCCGTCGGCCTACGACCTGGTCCAGAACGCCGTCGAGACGTGCACCGTCACCCTGGCGACCGGCGCCGCCTGCCCGGCAGGCAAGACGGTCCTCGAAGTCCCGATGAGCGCACCGATCGTCCAGCGCCGCAACCACATCCTCGACCTGATGAAGACGAACAGCGTCCTGACCCTGGGCAAGTACACCGAGACCGATTTCGAAGCGGCCCAGGCCGAGCCGGTGATCCTGACGCCGCCCTCGTCCCAGAAGTGGCTCGCCCCGCAGTTCGTCTGGCAGGTCCGCCACCAGCTGGGCACGATCCTCTGCCCCAGCACCCCCGACGCCTGCGAGCAGGTGGACACCGGCGGCTACAAGGTGATCACCACCCTCGACTACAAGCTCCAGGCGAAGGCCGAGAAGTGGGTGAAGGCCGCGGGCATCGCTCCGAACCAGAAGAACCCGGCCGCCTATCTCAAGTCGATCAACGTGCCCTACGCCGGCTGGATACGGGACCTGGTGGGTCGCGGCATCTACAACGCCGCGCTTGGGGCCATCGACTACCGGACGGGCCAGGTGGTCGCCTACGTGGGTTCCGCCGACTACTACGGCGCCCCGCGCGGGGCGAAGTTCCAGCCCCAGTTCGACGTGCTGGCCAATGGCTGGAGGCAGCCCGGATCGTCGTTCAAGGGCATCGGCTACCTGGCCGGGATCGAGGATCACGTGACCACGGCCGCGACGATGTTCATGGACGTGGTCACCAACTTCGGTGGCAACTACGCCCCGGGTGACGCCGACCTCACCGAACGCGGCCCGGTCCGGCTCCGGGAGGCGATCGAGCTCTCGCTGAACATCCCGGCGATCAAGGCCGCGATCATCGAGGGCCCGGACAAGGTCTTCAACTTCGCCAAGCAGATGGGCATCGTCTGGCAGTCGGCCAAGAACCCCGGCGGCGCATCGATCGCGATCGGCACGGTGGAGGTCCATTTCATCGACCTGATCGGTGCCTACGGGGCGATCGCCAACTCGGGCAAGCTGATGCCCCGGACCACGCTCTTGAAGGTCAGCGAGCCGAACGGCACCGTCGACTGGCCGCCCAAGACGGGCCTGCCGCCGGCCCGCCAGGCCGTCAGCCCGCAGGCCGCGTTCATCATGCAGGACATCCTGGCCTCGAACACCGATCCGAAGGCCAACCCGTTCTGGTCGATCCGGGCCATCTACAGCGGCAAGGTCCGCCGGCCGGCCGCACTCAAGACCGGTACGTCGACGAACGAGATCGACCTCGCCGCCATGGGCTTCCTGCCGCCGCCCAAGGATCCCAAGGCCGAGGCCCTGGCCGTGGGGGCGTGGATGGGCAACTCGGACAACAGCATCCCGCCGCACGGCTCAGTCGCCCTGGAGACCGCCGCCAGCCTCTGGCAGGCGTTCCTCGAGGACGCCGTGAAGGGCACGCCGGTCGTCAACTTCGCGCCGCACCCGGCGGGCGTGGTCTCGGCCAGCGTGGATGCCAACAGCGGCATGCTGCCCGGGCCGTACACCCGCAAGACGATCAAGGAGTTCTTCATCGACGGGACCGTCCCGACCCAGGTCGACGACACCAAGGTGGGCGTCTCGATCGACTCGGCCACCGGCCTCCTCTGGCAGGACGGCTGCCTGGGGCCCGAGGTGACCAAGGGCTTCCTCGACTTCTCGAACGTGGAGCCCGGCCATCCATCGTGGGTCTCGTACACCCGCAACTGGGTCGCCCGGGCGATGCACGGCCCGGGCACCCGCGGCGGGCCGAAGCACACACCTACGGACTACTTCCACTTCGGCCACGTGTATCCGTTCGGGGCGACCTGGGGCGCGCCGTTCGCCCCGTCGAAGAAGTGCCCGATTGGTGGGCCCACCCCGTCGCCTACCCCGAGTGGCTCCCCGGGACCGTCCGGCCTGCCGAGCCTGCCACCGCCGTGAGCCGCGCGAGGCGCCTCAGAGGCTGATCAGGGTGGCGCCGTCGCCGCCCTCGCCACGGTCGCCGGGGCGCGCCGACACCACCAGCGGATGCACCGCCGCAGCAGCGCGCACGGCATCTCGTAACGCGCCGGTTCCGACGCCGTGGATGATCGTCACCCGGTCCAGACTCGCCAGTGAGGCATCGTCCAGGTAGCGTCCCAGCAGGTCGAGGGCCTCCTCGACGCGGGCGCCGCGCAGGTCCAGCGACGATGCCACCGTCCGAATCCGCTCGAGACGCAGCGCCGTGGTGGGTCTCTGCTGGGGCTCCGCGAGCACCGGCGTCCGGGAACGACGGGTTCGGGTGCCCTCGACGGAATTCGCCCGCGTCGGGCCGGCCGGCCAGACCGCCGCGAGCGTCTCTTCCGGCGGCTTTTCATCGACTGGGGGGCCCTCGACGAACTCCAGGTCGGTGACGTCGATCATCACCCGCATCGAGCCCGATTCCAGCGTCGCCCGGCGGCCGTTCCGCTCCAGGGCGGTGATCCGGCCCTCCCAGCCCGCGGTCCGGCTGCGGGCGATATCGCCCAGTTGCCAGGCGTGCTCCTCGGCGGCCGCCGGCTCGGCAACGACCGGCTCCGGTTCGGGGACCCGGGCGAGCTCGGCATCCGCCCGGGCGATCGCGGCATCGAGGACCCGCCCGGTGACCGTCTCGCGTTCGAGCGTCCGGCGGGTCGCCTGGACCTCCTCGTGCAGGTCCGCGACCAGCCGCTCCGCCTCGCCCCGCGTCGTCCGGAGCAGCTCGTCCCGTTCGCGCCGCGCTGCGCGGCGCTCTTCCTGGGCGGCCCGGACTGCCTCGCTGGCCCGCTGCTCGGCCAGCCCGGCCTGCTCGAGCCGGTCGCTCGTCTCGCCTTCGGCTTCGCGGATCGACGCGAGGGTCGCCTCGAACGACTGCTGTGACTCGCTCAACCGGGACCGGGCGTCGGCCACGATCGCGGGTGAGAGGCCCAGTCGCGCCGCGATCTCGAAGGCCTGGCTCCCGCCGGGCAGGCCAATCGTAAGCCTGTAGGTTGGGCTGAGCGTATCCAGGTCGAACTCGACTGAGGCGTTGCGGGCCGTGGGCGTCGTGTGGGCATATGCCTTGAGCTCGGCGTAGTGGGTGGTGGCCGCGACGAGCGCGCCGGCCCGGATGAAGAAGTCGAGGAGTGCCTGGGCCAGCGCCGAACCTTCGGTTGGGTCCGTCCCGGCACCGAGCTCGTCGAGCAGGACCAGGGTGCCCGGCCCGGCCTCGGCAGCGATCCGGATGATCGAGCGCAGGTGGCCGGAGAAGGTCGAAAGGCTCTGGGCCACGGATTGCTCGTCGCCGATATCGGCGAACACGTCCCGGAAGACCGGTAGCCGCCCGCCGGCCTCGATCGGCAGGTGCAGGCCGGCCTGGTGCATCAGGGCGAGCAGGCCCAGGGTCCGCAGGGTGACCGTCTTGCCACCGGTGTTCGGGCCGGTGACGACGAGGGCGACGTAGCCGTCGCCGAGGCGGATGTCGATCGGCACCACCCGGCCGGTGAGGCCCGGATGGCGGGCCCCGAGGAGGATCACGTCCTGGCGTTCCACGGTCTCGGGCCGAACGGCGTCCATGTCGGCCGCGAGGCGCGCCTTGGCCGTCCACAGGTCGAACCGGGCGAGGGCCGAGAGGGTCTCGCGCAGCTCGCCGGCCTGGGCGCCAACGAGGGCCGAGAGCTCGTCGAAGATCCGCTCGATCTCCTCGCGTTCGGCGACCTGTGCCTCGCGCCAGGCATTACCCAGCTCCACGGCCACGAGCGGCTCCACGAACAGCGTTTGGCCGCTGCCCGAGGCGTCGTGGACGATGCCTTTGACGCGGCTCCTCGCCTCGGCCCGAACGGGCAGCACGTAGCGCCCGTTGCGTAGCGTGATGATCGGTTCCTGGAGCGCGCCGCTGGCAGTCTCGGACTGGACGAGCGCATCGAGCCGGCGACGCAGCCGGTCGTAGGCGATCCGGACC
>JBEPUS010000040.1:0-15356 GCA_041691435.1 Chloroflexota bacterium | reverse complement strand
GGAGGGGCACGATGACCTCGAGCGCCTCCTCGAAGCGGCCGATCACATGGTCCTCGGGCAGCCCGAATGCATGGGCCTGTTTGCCCCCGTGCCCGGAACCGAGCCCAAAGACGAATCGACCCCCACTGATCTCGTCCAGTGTCTCGACTGCCTTGGCCGTGATCGCGGGATTGCGATGCAGGGCCGACAGGATCCAGGTGCCGACCTTGACCCGCGAGGTCGCGGCCGCCACGGCCCCGGTCATCGCCACACACTCCCACCAGCCGTGGACTGATCCATCGGCCCGGCGCCAGAGCAGCTCGTCCGGGATCCAGACGGTGTCGAACCCGATCGCCTCGGCCCGGAGGGCCAGCTCGCGGATCTCAGTCCAGCGCGGGGTTGACCCGTCCGTCCACGCTTCCTCCATCGGGAGCACGAGTCCGAGTTCGATGGACCTCATGGATCCTCCCTGGCCTGCCTGGGCACCGAGTCTAGTCCGCCGGTGGGTCGCCCTGCGGCGGGCTGGCGATCGGGGATCCTTTGGTTCCGGGTCCGTACGAGGACTTCGGGTCCAATGTTGCGGCCAGCAGGACAAACGACACGATTCCGGGCTCGACTGAGCTACGAGGGACGGATCCGCCCTCCGGTTCGGCGTTCGGTGAGCGTGAGATGAGCGTGGGTCGTCCAGCTTCGATCCCTGGCGACGGATCGGCTGGCCGGTCCGTTGGGTCAATCGGTCAGGTTGTCCTGCTGGCTGCAACGTTCGACCTGGGACTCAACCCGGGAGCTCAGCCCGGGAGCTCAGCCGACCTTCGCGGCGCTGGCAGGAGCCCCGGAAATCTCGTAAGAACTGACCCGCACGTGGTGACACTGGGCCGCCGGCGCGACGGCGTCTCGAGCCTCGGGCTTCGGGCGACCCTTCGCGCCACGTCTCGCGGCTCTCGTCGATACCATTGAGCCCCCGTGACGACCATCGCGCCGAACGATTTCACGCACCTCCACACGCACAGCGAGTTCAGCCTGCTCGACGGCCTGGGCCGGATCAACGAGCTGGTCGACGGCGCGGCGCAGCTGGGGTTCGACTCGCTCGCGTTGACGGACCACGGTGCGCTGTACGGCGCCGTCGCCTTCTACCAGGCGGCCACCAACAAGGGCATCAAGCCGATCATCGGCGTCGAGACCTACGTGGCCCGCCGGTCGATGGCCGACAAGGAGGGCAAGGCGGATGCCCAGCCCTTCCACCTGATCCTGCTAGCCGAAAACCTCGTGGGCTACCGCAACCTGTGCCGGTTGATCACCGACGCCCACCTCGACGGCTACTACTACAAGCCGCGCATCGATCGTGAGCACCTCGCCCGACACAGCGAGGGCTTGATCGGGCTGTCGGCCTGTCTTGGTGGCGAGATCCCGCGGGCGCTCGAGACCGACGACTGGGAGCTGGCCCGGAATCTCGCTGGAGAATACGGCGACATCTTCGGCCCTGAGCGCTTCTACCTCGAGCTCCAGGACCACGGCCTGGCCGAGCAGCGCCGGCTCAACGAGCAGCTCCTCCGGCTGGCTCCCGAAGCCGGCCTGCCCCTGGTGGTGACCAACGACCTGCATTACGTCCGCCAGGAGCAGTCCGAGGCGCACGACGTCCTGCTGTGCGTGGGCACCGGCAACAACCTCGACACGCCGGGCCGGATGAAGTTCGAGACGAACGACTTCTGGCTGAAGTCGGCGGCCCAGATGGCAGCCCTGTTTCCCGACCAGCGCGAAGCCATCCTGAACACGAAGCGGATTGCCGAGATGGCCGGGGGACTCGAGCTGCCGCTCGGCCAGACACGCATCCCGCATTTCCCGGTGCCCGACGGCGAGACCGTCGAAAGCTGGCTGCGACGCGAATGCGAAGCCGGCCTCGCCCGGCGCTACGGCGGAGCGACGCCGGCCCTGCAGGCGCGCCTCGACTACGAGCTGGGCGTGATCACCTCGATGGGCTATGCCGGCTATTTCCTGATCGTCGCCGACTTCGTCCGCTTCGCCCGTGAGCAGGGGATCCAGACCACCTGCCGGGGCAGCGCGCCTGGCTCGATCGTGACCTACACGCTCGGAATCACACCGGTCGATCCGATCCTCTATGAGCTGCCCTTCGAGCGGTTCCTCAATCCCGACCGGGTGACGATGCCCGATATCGACGTCGATTTCGAGGACGGCCGGCGTGAGGAAGTGATCGCCTACGTCGGTCGCAAGTACGGCCAGGATCACGTCGCCCAGATCATCACCTTCGGCACCATGCTGGCCCGCGCTGCCGTCCGCGATGTCGGGCGCGTGCTTGGGATGAGCTATGGCGAGGTTGACCGGATCGCCAAGGCCATCCCCAACCAGCTCGGGATCAGGCTGGACGAGGCGATCCAGTCGACGCCGGCCTTGCAGGAGATGGCCGTCGAGCCGCAGGTCGCCCGGCTGCTCGACCTGGCCGAGCACCTCGAAGGAGTGGCCCGCAACGCCTCGACGCATGCCGCCGGCGTCGTGATCAGTCGTGAGCCGCTGACCGAGCTGATGCCGCTCCAGAAAGCGACCAACTCGGACGGCCTGATGACCCAGTTCGAGATGCACGCGGTCGAGGCCCTGGGCCTCCTGAAGTTCGACTTCCTGGGGCTCTCCAACCTGACGATCCTGCGCCAGGCCGTGGAGCTGATCCAGGCCAATCGCGGCGTCAGCATCGACCTCGACCGGATCCCCCTCGACGACGCGACGACGTTCGAGCTCCTCGCCTCGGGTGAGACGACCGGCATCTTCCAGCTCGAGTCGGCGGGCATGCGGCGTTACGTCCGCGAGCTCCGCCCGACCTCGGTCTACGACCTTGCGGCGATGGTTGCCTTGTATCGCCCCGGACCGATGGACAACATTCCGGCCTACATCCGGCGCAAGCACGGCCAGGAGCCGGTGACCTACCTGCACCCGCTGCTCGAGCCCTACCTCAACAAGACGTACGGGATCTTCGTCTACCAGGAAGACATCATGGCCTCGGCGATCGCCCTGGGAGGGTTCACCGGGCCCGAGGCGGACACGCTCGGCTACGCGATCCGGAAGAAGAAGTCGAGCGTCCTGCGCTCGATGAAGGACCAGTTCGTCAGCCAGGCTGCCGAGCGCGGGGTGCCGGCGGCCACGATCGACGCGGTCTTCACCGCCTTCCAGCCGTTCGAGCGCTACGGCTTCAACAAGGCCCACGCGACCTGCTATGGCCTGGTCGCGTACCAGACCGCGTACCTCAAGGCGAACTACACCGTCGAGTACATGACCAGCGTGCTGACCGCCTCGCGGGACAGCGCCGAGAAGATTGCCGCGGCAATCGCCGAGTGCCGCCGGATGGGCATCGAAGTCCTGCCGCCCGACATCCGCAGCTCGAGCGTCGAGTTCTCGGTGGAGGGTGCGGCGATCCGGTTCGGCCTGATCGCCGTGCGCAACGTGGGCCAGGGCGCGATCGAATCGATCATCGCCGCTCGTCCGGATGGCGAGTTCCGCTCGCTCATCGACTTCTGCGAGCGCATCGACCTGCGCCTGGCGAACAAGCGCGTGCTCGAGTCGCTCGCCCGGGTCGGGGCATTGGTCGCCTTTGGTCACCCGGCCCAGATCCTCGCCGGCATCGATGACGCCGTGAATGCCGCCAGTGCCACCCAACGCGATCGGATCAGCGGCCAGGTCTCATTGTTCGACCTGGGGGCCGGCGACTCCACGATTCTCGATGCCCCCCTGCCGCGAGTCACCGAGGCGCCCACCCGGGAGCGGCTGCGCTGGGAGAAGGAGCTCCTCGGCCTGTACCTGTCCGACCACCCCCTGAAGGAGATCGCCGAGGCGATCGGCCCGTTTGTGAGCGCCTACTCAGGCGACTTGCGGGACGAATCGCTCGACCAGCAGCGGGTGGTGGTGTGCGGGATCGTGACCGGGGTCCGCACCGTGATCACCAAGGCCAAGGCAACCATGGCGATCGCCACGATCGAGGACCTCCAGGGCTCCGTCGAGGTCGTGGTCTTCCCACGCCTGTACGAAACCACCCGGCTCACCTGGCTCGAGGGCCGGATCCTGCTGGTCTCCGGCCGGGTCGATCACAAGGGCGAGGAGGTCTCCCTGCTCGCCGACGTGGTCGTGGATTGGGACGACGCCCAGACCCGCGGTCCCACCTCATTTGCGGCAGAGGTCGCGGCCGTGGATCGCGGCCGCAATCGCGGCCCGAATGCCAATCGCGGCCAGAGCGGCGAGCGGGGCGGCTGGCAACGCAACCAGGAGCGCCAGTCCGAACGACCGCCCACGGCCACGCCGGTCGCCGGCCAGCCGATCGCGGTGGGACCGGGGCATCCGGCGACGGTCCCGGTCGGAGCCGGGGTCAGCCCGCTGCGCAGCGGCGCCGCCCAGAACGGCGCACCGACGTTCGCCGCGTCCGCGCCGTCGAGCCAGTCGGTTCCGAGACCTGCCGAGCTGCCGGCGATCGATCCCGGCGAGCCCTTTCCCGGCGACTTCGAGCCGCTGGACCTGCGCTCGATCGGCCCTGAGGTCGACGAGCCGGCCCTGCCCGACGAAGCCCGCGACCGGGCCCAGGCCGCGGCGACGGCCCCGACGGTACCCACGGAGGCCGGCTCGGACCAGGTGCTCCACGTCCGATTCTCGGGCGGGGCGAGTGCCGAGCGGACCATGGAAGCGTTGCGCGGGCTGATTCGCGCGCGGCCCGGCGCGACCCGGGTGGTCCTGCACGTGCCCGGCTCGCGCGGCACGGAGCTACCGATGGAGCTGCGCAGCGGGGTCGCCTACGACGCCGACCTGCTCGCCGAGGTGACCCGCCGGCTGGGTACGGGCGTGGAGCTTCAGCTGGGCTGAGACTTCATCGCCTGGACAGCCGAGAACCGGTCGGCGAACTCGCCGCGCAGCTTCGCGAGGGCCGGCGGCTCGAGGTCCAGCTCCAGGGCGATCTCGTCGATCGTGAAGCTTTCGGCCGCATCGATCGAGCCGTCGATCGCCGCGACGGCGAAGCAGGCTCGCAGGATGTCGAGGCGCTGCTCGGGCGTCGAGACGTCCCGGAACTCGCGGGTCACGAGGTAGTCGTCGGTTCCCCCCGTCGAGAGCGCTTGGAGCTTGGCAGTCTCGACCACCAGGGCGGCTTCGGCCGCATCGAGGCCGGTCTGGTCGACCAGGACCTTTTCCATGTACTTCGAGGCATCGTCGCTCACGGCCTCGTCGGCGCTGGCCGCGCGCGCGATCACGTACGCGGCGCAGGCGACGAAGCGCGCCCGCTCGGGCGGCAGCTTGTCGAGGCGGGTGATGATCCCGCGGACCATCTCGACCTCGGCCACGGCGCCCGCCCCGGCATGGGACGGGCCTGGCACCGAGGTGCCGTCATTCGGGAAGAAGCGGCGCAAGAAGCTCATCGGTCCTCCGGTCGAGCGGCGCGGTCCGGACGGGCGCCGCGACTGTGGCCCGAGTCTAGCCCGAGATGGGAGGAGGGGCGGCTGGGAGGCGATGGCGCCGCGGAAGGATCCGCTGACGGTGACTTCGTCCTGGACCCCGCCCCCAGGGGTCCGTCAGGCTCCCGTCAGCAAGCTGGCCACGACCGGTCGGATTCGCTCGACCCACAGCTCGTACTGGCGGGCGGACGGGTGGAGGCCGTCGCGCGCGACCAGCGAGGGGTCACTCGCGGCGCCGGCGGAGATGTCCCAGATATCGACGATGGCGACGCCCCGGTCGGCGGCAAGCTCGGCAAGGACCCCGTTCATCTCGACGATCCGCGCTCGTTGCAGCGTCGGGTCGCCGAACCGGGCGCCGGCCGGCGTCACCGTGTAATCGGGCGTGGTCACCGTGAGCAGCCGGTCCGCCGGCAGCTGGCTGCGAAGGTGATCCAGGATCGCCGCCACGTTCGTCCGGTAGGCCTCGACGGGGACACCCTGGACAACGTCGTTGACACCAATGAGGAGCGAGACGAACTGGGGGTCGAGGAGGTCCTGCCGGGGCAGCTGGTCGCGTAGGACGTCGCGCGACGTGCGACCGTTGGTGGCCAGGTTGGCCACGAGGTTGAGCTTCGGCTGCCCCGTGGGCCCGGGCTCGAGCGCCGCCGTCAGGCGCTCGGGCCAGGCGTCACCGCGGGCGACGGAAATCCCGATCGTGTAGGAGTCGCCGAGCGCAACATAGGGGAGGGTCATATCGATCATCGTGGGTTCGCCCATTGGCCCGGGATGGATGAGGGTGGAGGGAACAATCAGGGAATCGAAGTGCTCGTCCGATTTCGAAACCGTCAGCCGAGGCGCTTGACCATCGACACGTCGGTCTCGTCGTAGCCCGCCGAGCGATAGAGGTTGCGGGCGACCTCGTTGTCGCCGAAGACGTGGAGGCCAATCTCCGTGTAGCCGAGCTGGCGGGCGATGGGTTCGAGGGCTTCGAGGGCGGCCCGGCCGTAACCCTGACTGCGGAACTCCGGGGCGATGCCGATGTCCCAGATGAAGAGTGAGACTCGGTCGGGATCGGCACTCGGTGCGTACCAGAGGGCGCCCACGGCCTGCCCGGCCTCATTCACGATCGAGCAGAACGACTGGCCGGCGGTCGCCTGGCCATTCGGCAGCAGGATCGCAAGCTCGCGCCTTGCCCGGGCCTCAGCCCCGGCCGCCGGCCACGCGCCAACCCGGACCTTGTCGCGGGCATAGCCGACGATGGTGGCGATGCGCCACGTCGCCCACGTTTCGGCGGACATCGGCTCCAGGGTGATCATCGCTGGCAGGATACGGGTTCGTGGTGCCGAAGCCGGGATTGAAGGCGCCTAGCTTCGCTCTTGAGGGCATCGCCAGCGATCCTGCTGGACAGCTGCGAGCTTGCCGCGGCTTGTCCCGGGCGTTCTAGGTGACGGCCGATGCGCCATCACTCGACGATGCCCATGTCTCGACCGGGGCGGGCCGGCCCAGGAGGTAGCCCTGGCCCAGGGTCACCCCGAGACGGGTGACGGTATCGCGTTCGGCCTCCGTTTCGATCCCCTCGGCGAGGACCAGGGCCCCGGACATCTCGGCAAAGTGGATGAGGCCGACGATGAGTGCCTGGCGTGACAGATCGGTATTAGCGCCCCGGATCAGTCCGGCATCGATCTTGATGAGCTGCGGGCGCAGCTCGACGAGATGTTGGAAGTTGGCAACGCCCGCGCCTGCATCGTCGACGGCGAGGCGCAAATCCGACCCCAGGGTCCGCATTGCAGCCGCGAGGGCGGGATAATCCGCGATGATCTCGTGCTCGGTGAGCTCGATCACGATCGGTCGCGAGCGCTGCGCGAGGATGGCCTGCAGGCTGGTTGGATCGGCGAGGAACGCCGGCGAGACGTTTACGCTCAGCCAGGCTTGCGCGGGCAGTCGGCCGGCATCACGAAGGGCAGCGCCCAGGGTCGCCGCTTCGAGGTCAGCGCCCAATCCAGCCTGAGCGCCATCCGCGAAGACGCGATCGGGCGATTGGCCATTCGTGAACCGGGTGAGTGCCTCGAACCCGATCGTCAGGCCGGTTCCCAGGTCCACGATGGGCTGGAAGACTGGGTGGAACGCACCGAGCCTGATCACCTCGGCGACCCGAGCTCTGGCCGCTTCGACCTCATGGCGCGCCTCGAGCGCCGGGGCCACGAGCGCACTCGCAACCGCGGCCGCCTCGCTCACCGACGGGAGGTCGGCAACGAGCCGAGCCGCTTCACCGCCGTCGGCCGTCGCGATCCCGACGAGTCCAACGAGATTCTCGCCCGAATAGATCGGTGCGAACGCGTGGCCCTGGATGCCGAGCTGGCTCATCTTCTCGTCCTGGAGCCCCGGCCCGGGTCGATCGTCCAACAGCTCCGCCCATGCGCCATCGGCAGATCGATCGAGCAGGTATTCGGCCTGAGCTTCAGGCACCACCTCGCCAACCGTCAGGGGATGCATGGTCTCGCCAGCCTCGGCCAGCACCGACAGGCCAGCGTCCTTGACCTCGAGGACCATGGCCACGTCCACGAGCGGCAGCTCGCTCAACGCGTTCGCGATACCCGCCGCTGTCGCTTCCGGCGTCACCCGGCGGCGCATTTTGGCCAGCGCAGCCACGATCGAGAGCCGGGTGGTCGTCGCCTCCAGGTGGCGCCTGGTCGATTCGCGCAGATGCGCGGCGAAATCGCGGGCTTGGAGCTCATAGTCCGCAAGCGCGACCAGGAGGAACACGAGGACGCCGGCGAAGAGGCCCAAACCAAAGATCGCTCCGATCGGACCAGCCATCGGCGGGACGAGGTGCGGGGCGGCGGCCAGGAGCAGAATGACGCCACTGCCGCCAACGGCGAACGCAGTCACTGGCAGGACGCGGTGGCGAGGCAGGTACGGGAGCATCAAGGCTACCGACAGGGCCGGCATGAGCGCGCTCGGCGGACCGACTCCGGATACGAGCCACGCACCGACGGCGCCAATCACGGAGAGGCCGACGCTGGTCGTCGCACGGGCCCGGGCCGGCCGCCCGGCTGCCAGCTCATGTCGGGCCAAGAGCAGGACACCGACAAAGATCGAGGTCGTGGCTGCCTCGGCCGCCAGTGCGGGCTGATGAGTCAGGGCTGCACCGGCCGCCTCGAGCACGACCGTGAGGGCGGTGAGGGCCAGCAGTGCTGGAAGAAACCTGCCCAACCGATCGCTCGGAAGCGTTGGACCCGCGTCGCGCACTGACTCGCTGCGTCCATGGGCCTCTTCGCTCAGGACGCCATGGGGAGCCCACGCGCCGATCCCGTCAAGTGCAGTCGCGACGGACCCTGGCGTGAGGCGCCGCCGCCGGACGCGAAGTCTGATCATCTGGACCTTCGAGGTACCGATCTAGGCTCGATGAGCTCCCTGCGCCCCCGAGGCCGGTCGCTTGAAAGCGATGGCTTGAATAGAAGTGTCCGCATCGGCGCCCTGAGGTTGCGCGTGATGGATACGCTGGCGGCCGGCCGGCCCCTGCGCTATAGGAAGGTTGGCGGCCGGGAGCGCCGAATGGCCCCGACCGTTCGCGCGGTGGGGTCCAGCAAGATCGGCCTCCAGCAGCGTGCGCCGAATGCGTACGAACGGTGCTCGCATTGCTGGTGCCGAAGCCGGGATTTGAACCCGGATGAGGTTGCCCTCAACGGTGTTTGAGACCGTCGCGTCTGCCGGTTCCGCCACTTCGGCCGGGTGGGCGGCCATGGTACCGCCTCGCCGCTGGGTCATCCGTCTTCGCGGCGCGTAAGCAACGTGCCACCTCCCGGCGTTGCCCGTCGCGCTCTTGCTCGGGCTCGGCCTGATCGTGCTCTGGAGCCCTGCATCCCAGTTCGGTGCGGCAGCGCGCGTCCTTCACATCGTTTCGTGCGGACTAGGCGTGGGCGGCCTGGTTGCGGGCGCGCGCAGCTGGCCGGCGGCCTGCGGGTACGGGTACCTGGTGCCTCAAACGACCGGTTTCGGGCACCTGTGGCCACGGAACACGCCGGATCGACGGGGATCGAACCTCATTTCACCCCCGGCCACGCTTGGCACGGGACAATTCGAGAATCCTGGATTGGCCCCCCACGCGAATCCGTCGTGATATCGGCGTTGAGGTATGGGGTGCCCGGAGGCGCGGACCGGCCGGCGCCTGGGGCAGCACGCTCCCACGCCCGTGAACCACTCGGCTGCACCCGCACCAACGCCATGGCACCCGCGCGGCGCGCCTCGGCGCTGGGTGATCCGTCATATCCAGCGTGACAAACCTGCATTTTCCTGCGCGTTCTCAGGCCCCCCACCTCGCTGGGCCGCGGACTGATGCCCGGCTGAGCGTGGGCCGGGATTGGCACCGCTTTGATCCGCGCGTTGGGCGGGCCGAACCCCTCGGGAGTCGTCGATTTGTCACACTGGATATGACAAGTGCCGTAGCGCGCCGTGCCCGGAGCGGGCCGCGCCGGGCACGGCTCCACGCCCGGGCGCCGCGCCCGGAGCGGGCCAGGCCCGGGAGGCGCCGCGCCGGGAGGCTCCACGCCCGCGAATCGCGCGTCGCGCCAGCCCAGAGCCGCCCGCCACGGAACCACGGGGCCACGGAACCGCGGAACAACCCTGGCCGTCTGGGCGAACGACGATGCTAGACTCGGCCGGCCTTCAAATCGCGCTCCGGAGGAGCCCTTCGATCGTGGGGGACCTTCGAATGACTGCGACTCCCGATGACGGACCCCAGCGGCGCGACCTCATCCTCGTCGAGCGGGCCCAGGCGGGCGACCTGACCGCCTTCAACGACCTCGTGCTGTGCTATCAGGACCAGCTCTACGGGCTCGTGGCACGGATGGTCCCCGATCAGGACCAGGCCGCCGATGTTGTCCAGGAGGCGTTCTTCTCCGCCTACCGCAATCTCGACGCCTTCCGCGGCGGCAGCGTGAAGAGCTGGCTCAGCCGGATCGCGATCAATGCGGCCATGGATCTCCAGCGAGCCCGGAAGCGACGTCCCGTCCAGCCCTATCCGGAGCTTGAAGACGATTCGTGGCAACCGCCCGCCGGCGAAGAGGCCGATCCCGAGCGCCAGGTGGTCACCGACGAGCGAGTCCGGGCCCTGAGCGCCGCCCTGGCGGCGATCGGCGACGACCAGCGCGCCGCCATCGTCCTGTTCGACGTCGAAGGCTACGACTACACGGAGATCGCCCAGATGACCGGGGTGAGCCTGGGCACGGTCAAGTCGCGGATCCATCGCGGGCGGTTGGCGCTCCGCCGGAGCCTCGAGGATCGAATGGAACTGTTCCGTGGCTGAGGGCGTCCGATAGCCATGCCTGCCCTCGCCCACCTTCGCCCCGGCCACGATGAGACGCTGATTGCGCGTCTTGCCGCCGAAGACCTTCTCGAGCCCGAGGCACGCGAGGCTCGCGTGCTCGTCGCTTCGTGCCCGGCGTGCGCCGAGCTCGAGACCGACCTCCGCTCGATCATGGCCGCCACGGCGACCTTGCCGACGCCGCGTCGGACCCGTGACTTCCGCCTGACGGATGCGGACGCGGCCCGGCTCCGCCGAACCGGCTGGCGGCGGCTCGTGGGCCGCTTTGGCGATCCGCGGCTCGCGTTCACCAGGCCGCTCGCGACAGGCCTGGTCACGCTGGGCATTGCCGGCCTCGTGTTCGCGGCCGCGCCCTCGTTCCTCTCGACGATCGGGGCCGGCGGCGCAGCTTCGGCCCTGGCGCCGACGGGTGGCGACCTGGTGGCCGTCCCGGCTGCCAGTGGCCTTGACTCGAACGCCTTCGGTCCGGCCGTCGGCCAGACTGCCCCGGGCGGAGACACGGCCATTCCAGGGTCCTCGATCAGGATCGCCACCCTGCCGCCCGAGTCCGGACAAAGTCCAGCCGCCAGCGTTGCGTACGTGGGCGCGAGCGCCGGTCCGCCCGGAGCCGGTACGCTCGAGGCCTCCGGCGTCCCGCCGGCACCGAGCGCTCCGGTCCCCGCGAGCGCCTCAGCGAACCCGCAGTTCGGCACTACCGGCGGCGGGACGCCGAGCCAGGCGTCCGTGGGACCCGTCCTCGACCAGAACCTGGGCGTCGGCAAGTCGGCCACGGGCGAGCCGTCGGACAGTGGTGTCTCGACCTGGCTGATCGCGATCTCCGTCGTCCTGCTCGCCGGCGGGCTGGGGCTGTTCGTCCTGAGGTGGCTCGCTCGCCGCCCGACCTGACGGCCGGCCCGGATCGGCGACGCCCGCCGGGTACACTTGGAAGACGTTCCCGTACTCCCGCTTCGCCGAGGCATGCCGATGGAACGCCTGATGCTGCTCGACGGCAACGGGCTCATCTACCGCGGATATTTCGCGTTGATCAACACGCCCCTGACGACCTCGAAGGGCGAACTGGTCAATGCCGTCTTCGGCTTCTGCAACATCGTCCTGCGCGGCTTCCAGGACATCCAGCCGGACTACGCGGTGATCGCCTTCGACCTGTCCGGGCCCACGTTCCGCCATGAGCAGTACGCGGCGTACAAGGCCACCCGCCAGCGGATGCCCGACGACCTGCGCGACCAGTTCCCGAAGGTCCGCGAGGTGGTCAAGGCCCTGCGCATCCCGGTCCTCGAGCTGGCCGGCTTCGAGGCCGACGACGTGATCGGCACGCTGACCGTCGAGGCTGAGCAGCGCAGCCTGGACACGACCATCGTCACCGGCGACCTCGACATGCTCCAGCTCGTGACCGACCGGACGCGGCTGATGACAACCCGGATGGGCGTCCAGAACACGGTGATCTACGACCCGGCCAAGATCGTCGAGCGCTACGGCCTGCGACCCGATCAGATGATCGACTTCAAGGCGCTCAAGGGCGACTCGTCGGACAACATCCCGGGCGTCCCCGGGGTGGGCGAGAAGACGGCCGCCAAGCTCATCTCGGACTACGGGTCGCTCGATGGCCTCTACGAGCACCTCGACGAGGTGACGCCGGCCCGGCTGCGCGAGCCGCTGGGTGACGCGAAGGACCAGGTCCTCCTGGGCCGCGAGCTGATGCGGATCGTGCGCGATTTGCCGGTCAAGCTCGACCTTGATGCCGCCCGGCTGGGCGACTACGACCGCGAGACGGTGATCAGGCTGTTCCGCGAGTTCGAGTTCCGGACCCTGATCGAGCGTCTCCCGCCGCTGCGCGGTGAGCGAGCCGACGAGACCGCCGCCGCCATTCGCGGGACGATGGCCGGCGACGGGCCGATGCGTGCCGCCCAGGTGCCGGGCTCGCCGCGCGGGGCGGCCGGCTGGGGCGCCGGCGATGCGGGTCGCCGTGGGCGCTCACTCGTCGGTGAAGGCTCGGGTCTGCAGCTCGCCCTCGATTTCTCGTCGATGGACGGTGCCGCAGCCTTGGGCGCCGCGCCGACGGCGAGCGCGACCACCGGCGAGGGGGCCGAGGCTGCCGCTGGCGAACCGAGGAACGGCCAGCTGGCCGGTGGCGGCTCCGGAGGCGATCTGGCGGCGACCCTGGCGGCGGCGATCGAGGATCCGGCGGCCGGGATCGAGATCGTCGCGGCGGAGGGGATCGAGGCGATCGAGCATTGGCTCGCGGCGCAGTCCGCGGTAGGTGTCTCCCTGCTGGCCGACGATCCCCGGCCGCGCAAGGGCAACCCGCTGGCCCTTGCCCTCGCCGGCCTCGACGGCCGGGTGGTGGCCGCCGAAGGGCAATCCGACGCAGGGCGGCTGCGGGCGCTCCTCGAGCGGCTTGACGTACCGGTCGTCGGCCACGAGGTGAAGCCGCTCCTGGTCGCCCGATTCGCAACCGAACCCGACGGCCGCGCAACATCGATCGCCTTCGACACGCAGGTCGCTGCCTACATCCTCAACGCGTCCCTGCGCAGCCAGTCGATCGCCGATGTCGTCGCCGAGCAGCTCGACCTGATCCTGCCGCCGGCCAAGGAGCTGCCGCCGTTCGTGCGGGCCGGCCTCGAGGCGCTCTCCGCGCTGGCCGCGCGGGTGCCGCTTGAAGCGGCCCTGGAGCGAGAGAACCTCGACCGGCTCTTCCGGGAGATCGAGCTGCCGCTGATCCCCGTGCTCGCCCGGATGGAGGCGACGGGCGTGGCTCTCGACCGCGAAGCGCTCCGGATGCTCGCCGACGAGTTCGCCCTGGAGATCGCCCGGCTCGAGGCCGAGGTCTACGCCAGCGTGGGCCACGAGTTCAATCTCGGCAGCCCCAAGCAGCTCGAGCAGGTCCTCTTCTTCGAGCTGAACCTGCCCAAGGGCAAGAAGACCAAGACCGGCTACTCGACGGATGCCTCCGTGCTCGAGGACCTCCGTGGCGTTC
This sequence comes from Chloroflexota bacterium, assembly GCA_041691435.1. Lineage (GTDB taxonomy): Bacteria > Chloroflexota > Limnocylindria > Limnocylindrales > CSP1-4 > Palsa-1033. The sequence continues at coordinate 1,666 of JBEPUS010000040.1, read as the reverse complement.
ACCCCATGGTGGCCAGCCTGCTCGATTGGCGGACGTACACGAAGCTGCGCTCGACGTATGTCGAGGCTCTGCCCACGTTGATCGCGGCCGACGGCCGGCTGCACACCACGTTCCACCAGGCCGTGGCTGCGACCGGGCGCCTCAGCTCGTCTGACCCCAACCTCCAGAACATCCCGATCCGTACGCCCCTGGGCCGGCGGATCCGCCGGGCGTTCGTGGCCGGTGCCCCGGACGTGACCCTGGTGGCCGCGGACTACTCGCAGATCGAGCTCCGCATCCTGGCCCACGTGTCGGGCGACGAGCATCTCCGGGACGCCTTCGCCCGGGGCGCCGACATCCACCGCGAGACGGCCGCCCGGGTCCTCCACAAGGCGCCCGAGGAGGTCAACGCCGACGAGCGCTCGATGGCCAAGATGGTCAACTTCGGGATCGCCTACGGGATGAGCGACTTCGGCCTCTCCAGCCGGGCGAACATCCCGCGGGCCGACGCCCAGGAGTTCATCAACACGTATTTCGCGACGTATTCCGGGATCAGCTACTACATGCTCCACATCAAGGAAGTCGCCCGGCGGCAGGGCTTCGTCACGACGCTCCTCGGTCGCAAACGGGCAATCTCCGAGCTCGATGCGCGCAATCCCACCCTGCGCGCCGCCGGCGAGCGGATGGCGATCAACATGCCGATCCAGGGTACGGCGGCCGATATCGTCAAGATCGCGATGATCCGCCTGGACGAGCGCCTCCGGGAGGGCGGGTTCCGGGCCCGGCCGCTGCTCCAGGTGCACGACGAGCTGCTGCTCGAAGTGCCCCGCGCGGAGGTGGACCGGCTGATCCCGGTCCTGCGCGCCACGATGGAGTCGGCCCTCGCGCTCGATGTTCCGCTGACAGTGGATGTCAAGGTCGGCGACGACTGGGAGTCGATGGCCGTCCGTCCGCGCGAGGACCTCGTTTCGGCCGATGCCTGAGCTGCCCGAGGTCGAGACCGTCGTCCGTGACCTGCGGCCGCGGATCGTCGGGGCCGAGATTGCCGCTGCCCGGTCGAGCTGGGCGCGGACCCTCCGCACCCACGACGCCGCAGGATTCGACGCGGCCGTCCGCGGCCGGCGGATCGAGGCGGTTGGCCGGCGAGGCAAGCTGCTCGTGGTCGAGCTGTCGGGCGGGGTCGCCCTGACGATCCACCTGAAGATGACGGGCCAGCTGTTCGTCCTCCCGGCGGCCGCCCCGCTGGACCCGTACGTCCGCCTCGTCCTGGCGTTCGTTGACGGTCGCGAGCTGCGCTTCCGGGACATTCGCAAGTTCGGACGGGTGGGCTTCTACGAGCGGCACGCTGCGACGGGCGAGCTCGTCAGCGAGCCCGGCGGGAGTGCAGTCTTCGCGGGCCACGGGCCCGAGCCCCTCGACGACGCGTTCACCCTGGCGGTCTTTCGGCGCCGCCTCCGGGCCCGGAAGATGCGCCTCAAGCCGCTCCTGCTCGACCAGTCGTTCATCGCCGGCATCGGCAACATCTATGCCGACGAGGCGCTGTGGGCCGCTCGCCTCCATCCCCTCCGATCGGCGACCTCGCTGCGCCCGGCCGACGAGCGCCGGCTCTACCTGGCGATCCGGGCGATCCTGAACGAGGCCGTTGAGCGACGCGGGAGCTCGATCGACGACTACACCTGTCTCTTAT
>JBEPUS010000039.1:0-15878 GCA_041691435.1 Chloroflexota bacterium | reverse complement strand
TCCCCTTCGGCCGGAGGACCCGCTCGAACAGGCGGAACGTGCCGCCGTAGACGTCATCCCCGATGATGACCTCGTCTCCGGGCAGGGCCAGCTCGCCGAGCATCGCCGTCGCCGCTGCGCCGGACGAGAACGCAATCCCCTGCTCGCCGCCCTCGAGGGCCGCCACCGCCCGCTCCAGCCGGCGCCGAGTCGGGTTGCCGGTGCGGGCGTATTCCCAGCCGTCGCGCGGCCGGCCGATCCCGTCCTGGGCGTACGTGCTCGTCTGGTAGATGGGTGGAGCGACCGCTCCGGTCAGCTCGTCGGGTTCCTGGCCCGCATGGACCGAGAGGGTGTCGAGCGACCAGCCCTCGTCGGCCGCGTAGCGCTCGGCGAACGTCCGCTCGTTTCGGACGTCACCGGCTTCGCTGGACATGGGGCTCAGACCACGATCGGGCGATGGGCGACATGCTCGAGCAGGTCGAGCTTGGTGACGACGCCTGTCGGTCGCCCGGCATCTACGGCGATCAGCGCCGAGGTCGTCCCGGACAGGAGCCGGAACGCGTCATCGAGCGAGGCTGTCACCTCGATCATCGGCAGGGGTGGGTCCATCATCTCGCCGACGGTCCGCTCCACCACCGACGGATCGCGGTAGGCGCGGTCCAAGAGGCCGCGCTCGGAGATCGAACCGACGATCGCCTCGATGCGATCCGGGGCTGCCTCGTCGGCGGCCGCCTCGGAGACCGGCATCTGGCTGATGCCGTAGGTCTGGAGGCGGTCGATCGCCACCCCCACCCGTTCGGTGGTCCGGGCCAGGATCAGCCCGGGCCGGCTGGCACCATGATGGCGGTCCGTGAGCAGCTCGGCGATCTTGGCCGCGCCGCTGGTCGTGGCCAGCAGGCCGTTGACCCGCATCCATTCATCGTTGTACAGCTTGGACAGGTAGTTCCGGCCACCGTCCGGCAGCAGGACGACGATCACTGCCTCGTGCCCGGCGTCGGTGGCGGCGAGCTCGCGACCCACCAGCAGGGCCGCGACCAGCGCCGTCCCGCACGACCCGCCCGAGAGGATCCCCTCCTCGCGGGTGAGCCGGCGGGCCGCGGCGAACGCGTCGCGGTCGGACACCCGGACCCAGCGGTCGATCACCGTCGGATCAAACGTGCCGGGCATGAAGTCCTCGCCGATGCCCTCGGTCAGGTACGGACGGGCCTGGTCGCCTGACAGGACGCTGCCTTCGGGATCGGCGCCGATCACCTGGATCGACGGGTCCTGGCCCTTGAGGTAGTGGCCGGCACCCGTGATCGTGCCGCCCGTGCCCACGCTGGCCACGAAATGGGTGAGGCGGCCCTTGGTCTGGCGCCATAGCTCGGGACCCGTCGTGCGCTCGTGCGCTGCCGGGTTCTCGGCGTTCCAGTACTGGTCGGGCTTGAACGCGCCCGGGATGTCGCGAGCCAGCCGGGCCGAGACCGAGTAGTAGCTCTCGGGTGAGTCGGGCGGGACGTTGGTGGGGCACAGGACCACCTCGGCGCCGTAGGCGCGCAGCAGGGCCTGCTTCTCGGCGGACTGCTTGTCGGCCATCACGAAGATACAGCGATAGCCCTTGAGGGCGGCCGCGATCGCCAGGCCGTGGCCCGTGTTGCCGCTCGTCGGCTCGATGATCGTGCCGCCCGGCTTGAGCAGGCCGGCCCGCTCGGCTGCCTCGATCATCGGCAGGCCAATCCGGTCCTTGACCGAGCCGCCCGGATTCATCGCCTCGAGCTTGGCCAGGACCAGCGGCCGCCGGCCGGCCGGACCAAGGTCGCGGGTGACGCGGGTCAGCTCGACGAGCGGGGTGTTCCCGACGAGCTCGAGGATCGAGTGGGCATAGTCCATCCCGGCGAGGATAGCCGGTCGTTCGTCGCGCGGCGCCAACCGCTCAGGCGGTGTCGGCCGGCGGCCCCACCCGCGATCGTGGGCGGGCCAGAAAGAGCCAGGTCAGGCGGCGCAGGCGGCGGGGACGGCCCGGCGGATCTACCGTCAGTGGGTAGAGCTCGGCAACGGCCGGCGCCAGGAGCGCGGCAAACCGCTCGGTGAGCCGATGGGCGAGCTCGAGCTCCGCACGGCCGCCCGGCTCGGGGAGCATGCCGCCCGCCGGCCACGCCGTACCGAGCAGCTCCCGAGCCGTCGTCCGCGCGAGCACCCGGGTCGCCAGTCGCCGGCCGATGTAGAGCTCGGCACTCCCGGCAATGGCGATCGGCAGGATCGGAGCGCCCGTCCGGAGGGCGATCAGGGCGGCGCCAAATCGGAACGGCGCCAGGTGGTCCGGCGGGCCGGCAACGCCGCCTTCCGGGATCAGGACGAACACGCCGCCGGCGCCGATCACCGCCTCGGCCGACGCGACATGCTGGTCGATGCCCACCCCGCCGCGCCACACGGGCAGCATCCCGCCGACGCGATGGAGCAGCCGTTCCCGCCAGCGGGCGCTGAAGGCCGAAGGCCCGCTGCCCAGGAACCAGACCCGAGGCTCGAGGGGCAAGGCGGCCATGATCAGGAACGGGTCCATCCAGCCGCGATGGACCGCGGCGATGACCAGGTAGCCGCCACCGGCCGGCACCCGCTCCGAACCGAGTCGCTGGTGGTGCAGGCGGAGGACGCCGAAGACCAGGAACCGGAACACGATCGCGAGCAGCCTGACGAGCGCGCCAGCCTTCGTCTCGGGCGTCCGCCCGAGCCAGGCGAGGCCTTCCTGGACGCCGCCCCGGCTCCGGGCGAGGGCTTCCGGCGAGGTCCGCGCCTCCTGCCGCCGGCGGCGCGGCTCGACCATCGCGATCAGCCGCCCGCAGCGCCGGCTTCGAGGGGCACGGCCGGGTCGGGATGGGTACCGGCGTCGGGGTCCGAGTCGGGTCCCGGGTCCCCTGGCCTGGACAGGCCCGGGGGGATCTGCCGGTGCCGGATCAGCAGCAGCCCGCCGGCGACCAGGATCACGATCACGGAGATCAGCTGGGCCATCGGGATCCCGAAGAACGTCCAGTTGTCGACCCGCAGGAACTCGAGCGCGAAGCGTACGGCTGCATACCAGATGAAGAAGGCCAGGGCGATCTCGCCGGTCCGCAGCCGGTCGGCGAAGCGCCTCGAGACCCACAACAGGGTGAGCATGCCCAGCAGCCCGGAGATCGACTCGTACAGGAAGAGTGGCTGGAAGAAGGCGGCCGCCGGCGTCGTCCCGTCCGGCGGGCACAGGTATCCGGCGACCCGGTGGGCGCAGTCGATCGCGATCCCTACGGGGCCGGTGGTCGGTGGGCCGTACAGCTCCTGGTTGAAGAAGTTGCCCCACCGGGCAATGAACTCCATCGCGAACAGGCCCGGGGCAATCACGTCGGCCCATGCCCAGAACGACTGGCGCTTCAGCCGGGTGTAGGCAATCACGGCCAGCATGCCGGCAAAGATGCCGCCGTAGACGCCCAGCCCGGAGTAGGGAGGCAGCACGATCCTGGTCAGGTCGTCCTTGTAGAGCTGCCACTGGTCGATCACGTGGTACGCCCGGCCGCCGATCAGGGCGGCAACGGCCACGATGATCATCCCGTTCGCGAAGAGATTCTCGTCGAGCCCTCGGGCATGCACGCCCTGCCGGATCACGAGGTAGGTGAGGATCAGCCCCAGCGCGTAGCAGATCCCGTAGAAGTAGACCGGGACCGGACCGATCTGGAAGGCGATCGAGGGCGGCGTGAAGTCGATCATGGCGTGCTGAGTGTAAACGCTGGTCCTGGCCGGGCTCCGATCGTGATCCGGTCGTCCTCGGGCTGTGGCTCCCTATACTTGCCGCCGATGAACGACGAATTTCAGTGGTGGCTGCTCCTCGTCGGCCTGGTGATCGGGGCGCTCCTGGTCTTCCTCGTGATGGCCGACTTCTCGCGCTCGTCGGACGAGCAGGCTGAGGCGGAGCTCGATCGCGAGGGTGACTGGATCGCCGGACAGCTCGGGGCGAGCGGCGGACCGGTCGATCCCGGCCTGGTCGGAGAGATCCTGCGGCTCAACCGCGAGTGGCTCGCCGGCCCGGTCAGCCCGGCAATCGAGCCGCCCCCGCCGCCACTGACGCCGCCGGCAGCTCCGCCGGCCCTGCCTCCGGCGGCAGCCGAGCCCGTGATCGGCAGCTCAGCCGAGCTGCGACCCTGGAGCCACGACGCGCCCGACGTGTAGGGCCACCGCTCCGAGTGCCAGCCGTCGGAACGAGACCTCGCCCAGGCCCGCCGAGCGCATGGTGATCGCCAGGCTCTCCGCGTCAGGAAAACCGTCGAGCGAGCTTGGCAGGTAGCGATAGTGTTCGCCGTGGCCGAAGGCGCCGGCCACGAGTGGCGCGAGCCGCCCAAAGGTGGACCGGAAGACGCGGGCCCAGCCACGCCGGGGCGGCAGTGACAGCTCGAGGCAGACCACCCGGCCGCCCGGCCGGACGACCCGGGCGAGCTCCCGGAAGCCGGCCTCGAAGTCGGCCAGGTTGCGCAGACCGAAGGCGATCGTCGCGGCGTCGAACGTACCATCCGGGCTCGCCAGGGCCAGTGCATTGCCGACCTCGAAGCTGAGCTGGACCAGGTCGCCGTACGCCGTCCGCGCCGCCGCCACCATGCCCGGCGCCAGGTCGATGCCCAGGACCCGGCCGAAGGGACCGACTCGCTCCGCGAGCGTCGCGCTCAGCTTGCCGGTGCCGCAGGCAACGTCGATGGCCGTGTCACCGGTCTCGAGCTCGGTCGCCTCGGCGGCCGCCCGTCGCCAGCGCCCATCCCCGCCCGCCGTCATCAGCGTGTTGACCCGATCGTAGACCGGCGCGATCGAGTCGAACATCGCCGCGACCTCGGCCTCCGGAACCGCGTTGCCCTGACGCGTTTCGCGTGGCCGGGGCATCATCGTCCCTCCGGCGTGAGACGGCCGGCCGGGATCCGGGCCGGCGATCGGCGGACAGCAGCGAGGGAATCCACGTGACCGACCAGGCCCGCGGGCCGAACGCCGCTGGCAGCTCTCCGGCCAGTGGCGACCCAGCCCTCGATGAGCTGACCCATTCGGCAACGGCCTGCCCGCGTTGCGGCGCCCATCGCCTGGCCACCCTGGACCTGCCCACCATCGACACGTCCGGCTATCGACCACTCGATGAGATCTACGGCATGACCGGCGGGCCGAATCTGCAGGAGCCCGCGATCGGCTGCCTGGCCTGCGGCGCGGAATGGCCGGACCTGGCGGCCTTCAATGCCGAGGTCGCCGGCGGGGGTGGCCAGCGGGGCACAGCCCCTGGCCCACGGACGAGCGACACCTGACCGGGCGATCGCGGTCAAGCGGCTAGCCGCCGAACGATCCGCCGATCACCGGGGCGCCCGGCGATATCGACCCGTTCACCGACGCCAGTGAGACACCGAACGGCGTGCCCGGCGGCAGGCTGACCAGGCCCGGCACCGGTCCGACCCAGTAGGCGAGGCCGGCGCCGAGGTCCATCCGGCCGACGTCGGTGCGCGTCCCGTTGAGCAGGACCCAGCAGCGATACTCTTCGCCGCTGGGTGCCGGTGCGAGGCCGTCCGCGACCACGACCAGGTCCGTCGAGGTGGGCGAGAAGAGGAGCGTGCCGGTCGCCGACGACGGCGCGGCCCCGGCCAGGGCAATGCGCTTGACGTCGGGTTCGGACTCCACCCGCAGGGTCCATCTCGTGACCCGGGCCAGCTCGGCCGATGTCGCCTGGCTGAGCGCCAGGGCAGGAGCCTGGCTGTTGCCAACGAAGGCGGCCGTTCCCGCGACCGCCACGATGAGGGCCGCTGCGATGCCCAGGGGCAGGGCAATCGAGCGCCACGAGCGCCGCTGGGCGAGGCCCGCGGGCGAGCCCATTTGAGCCGGAAACGGCGATGCCGGCAGCAATCCCGCCGGTGCCGGTGCAGCGAGCGAGGCGGATTCCAGCACGGCCCCGGCGAGCACCGGCCGAGCCCGGCCCACGGCTCGGACCAGCGCCAGCGTTCGATCGCGCAGCTCGGGCGGCGGGGTCTCGAGAACCGCGTCACGGATCAGGCCGGCCGATGCTCGCAGGCGGTCGGCTTCGGCCGAGCAGCTCGGGCACCCCGCCAGGTGGCCGGCCAGTGCCGCCGCTTCGGGGGTGTCGCCGGCCGTCAAGCGGTCGAGTCCGCCGGGCTGGACCGCGGCCAGCTCCAGCGCCTCGCGCACGTCGTGGTGATCCATCATCGGTCGACCACCCCGACCACCGCGCCGACCCCGTCGGCCGGCATGAACCCGGGCCCCAGGGCATTGCGCATCCGGAGCAGGGCGCGCCGGGTGCGGGTCTTGACCGTGCCGATCGGCCAGCCAAGGCGTTCGGCGATCTCGCTCTGGCTCAGCTCGTCACGGTAGGCGAGGACCAGGACGGCACGCTCGACGTCGGGCAGGCCGGCCAGGGCCTGGGCCAGGGATGACCGCAGCTCCGTCTCGGCGAGCAACGCCGCCGGTCCCATGACCGGCTGGCCGGCGCCCACGACCTCACCGCCGGAGATCAGCCGCTCGAGCGCAGCCGTATCGCCCTCATCGGGCAGGGCGACGTCGGAGACCGGGACCGTGGGTGGACGCCGGCCAATGGCCCGCAGCCGGTCAATCGTCCGATTGCGGGCGATCGTCAGCAGCCATGCGGGCAGTGAGCCCATGGCAGGGTTGTATTGATCGGCTCGATTCCATAGAGCCAGAAAGGTTTCCTGAACCACTTCTTCCGCGAGTCCCCGATCTGTGCTGAGCCGGCGCGCGGTCGCGTAGACCGCGCCGGCGTAGCGGTCATAGAGCCTGACGAGGGCGTCCTCGGATCCGGACGCGACCGCCCGGACGAGATCCGCGTCCTCGCCTGTCATCGGCTACGCCTCCGGCTCGGCAACGGTTTCGTGGGGCATCGCGAGAGGGCGATGCTCAAAGGCGCTCGAGTAGACGACATCCGTCTCGGTCGTGTACACGAAGGGGATCGCCTGGATCCGTTTCATCACCCGCTCGAGATCGAGCGTGTCGGCTGCGCGGACCTTGAGCAGGTAGTCCGCCTCACCCGCAATGTGGTGGCATTCCTCGACCTCGGGCAGCTCACCAAAGGCCTCTGTCAGGTCGCCGGTCGATGGGCCGGGTGACTGCCGGACCCAGCTGAAGGCAAGGATCCCGCGGCCCAGGGCGCGCGCGTCCAGGCGCGCGCCGTAGCCCTGGATCACCCCCCGCGCCTCGAGCTTCTTGACTCGCTCATGAGCCGAGGGAGCGCTCATGCCAACGGCCGCGCCGATATCCGCGAATGACGCCCGGCCATCCCGCTGGAGGATGTCGAGGATTCGCAGGTCAACTGGGCTCAATCCGTCCTGTCGAGGCATCTGGTCCTTATTTGTTAGGTTAGGAGGCTTTGACAGCCATTGTTTGTTAGGCTACACTCTGCATCAGCCACCGGTTGGCACTGCCTCTGCAAGTCGTGGAGGATCCGTTTCGGCGGACGCCGGCCATCATCTGGAGGAACCCGACATGCTGCTCGCCAGCTCCGTCGCCCTCCTCGCGCTCTTCGCGTTTGTGAGCATCCTGCTCTCTTCCGACGAAGGTCGAGAGGGCACCGATCCACGAGACCATCTCGCTGCCTGGACGCGCTACGGAATGCGCTAACCGGCGCGGCAGGCCGCAAGCCTACCCCCACAGGGCCCCCCACGCCGGGGGCCCTGTTGATTCCCGGCGCCGATGCGCCGGCGCCGATTTGCGAGATTGCGTCAGCTGACCGCCACGCCGATCAGCCGGCCCACGAGGAACGTGACGGTGGCCGCCAGGGCCCCGATCACAACCTGCCGGGCGCCGCTGAAGAGAGCGCTCCGGCCGGTCAGCAGGCTGATCCCGATCCCCACCACGAACATCGCCGCGAGGCTGAGGCCCAGGCTGACGGCAAAAGCCAGTCCGCCGGAGCCCACGAGGTAGGGCAGGACGGGCACGGCAGCGCCGGCCGCGAAGGCGACGAGCGAGCCGAAGGCCGCGCCCCACGGCGAGCCGAGCTGGTCCGGATCGAGGCCGAGCTCCTCGCGGATCAGGGTGTCGAGGGCAGCCTCCGGGTCGCGAAAGAGCCGAGCCGCGACGCGGCTCGCCTCTTCATCGCTGAAACCCTTGGCCTTGTAGATCGATGCCAGCTCGGCCTGCTCCTCCTCGGGCATCGCCTGCATCTCGGCCCGCTCGAGCGCGATCTGGCGTTCGTAGAGCTCGCGCTGCGACTGCATCGAGATGTACTCCCCCGCCGCCATGCTGAATGACCCGGCGAGCAGTCCGGCGATCCCGGCGAGCAGGATGAAATGGGGATCGGTGGAGGCACCGGTGATGCCCATGACCAGCGAGGTATTGCTGACCAGCCCGTCCGAGACGCCGAAGATGACCGCTCGCAGCGTGCCCGACTGGCCGGTCCGGTGCCAGCGTTCCGTCCGGCCGGTCTCCCCCTTGGCGCGGACGGCCTGGACCTCGCGGAGCGCGGCCGGATCGATCCCGGCCGGCTCGGCCGACTTGCCCTCCAGTCGCTTCCAGATCTCGGCGTGCTCGCGCTCATCTGCCGCAATCGCCTCGACCTCGGGCGAGGCCTGCCCGCTGTAGGCGTCCTCTTCGTCACCCTCCAGGGCCTGGACCAGATCGCTGACCGAGTGCGTCCCAAAGACCCGGGCCAGCACGATGATCGTCCGCACGCGCAGGCGCGGCCCACCCGCCGGGGGCACCTGGGCGCCCTGTTCGCGTAGCTTCGAGGCCCAGACCTCGGCGTGGCGGCGTTCATTGCCGGCGATCGTCCGGAAGGCGGTCGCCCGGCGCTCGTCCTTCTCGATTCCGGCGAGCGCGTCGTACAGCACGATCGCATCGCGTTCGAGCTTCAGGTTTTCCAGGCTCTGCTGGAGGTCGAGGGCCGCCATCCCGCGATGGTAGCCGCGCCGGCGCTGGAACGGTCCAGCGCTGCGGGGAGCGGACGGTCCAGCGCTACGGGGAGCGGACGGTCCAACGCCGGGCGACGACTAGAATCCGGCGGTGACCACGCCGGATGTCCTGTACCTCAACAACGCGGCGGTCCGGGCAGCGATGCCACCCGTCGACGTGCGGCTCGAGCTGGCCGAGCGGACGATGCTGGCCTTGATCCAGGACGCGGATCTGCCGCCCAAGATCGGCGTCCACGCCCGTCCGGCGGGCTCGTTCGGCCACGCGATGCCGGCGTTCCTGCGCGGCCCCGCGGCTGATGGCTCGGCCGATCTCCTCGGCCTGAAATGGGTGGTTGGTTTCCCGGGCAACCGTACAAGCGGCCTGCCGGCGATCCACGCGACGGTGCTCCTGAGCGATCCCGGCAGCGGGTTGCCGATCGCGTTGCTCGATGGTGCCCCGATCACTGCCGACCGCACGGCCGCCATCTCGGGCGTGGCGATCCGCCACTGGGGTCCGCGACCGGAGGGGCTCGGCCGGCCTGCCCGGGTGGCCATCCTGGGTGCCGGCGTGCAGGCCCGCAGCCACCTGCCGGTGATCGGCCACCTCCTGCCGGGTGCCCAGGTTCTCATCCACGACCGCCACCTGGAGCGAGCGGAGGCGGTGGCCGCGAGCGCTGGTGCGACCGCGGGGATCGGCGCGGCGCGGGCTGCTACGACCGCGGCCGAGGCCGCCGCCGGCGCCGACGTCGTGCTCACCGCCATCTCCTTCGGGCCGGTCCGGCAGACGCTGCGCAATGCTCACCTCGAGCCCGATGCGCTGATCGTGGCGGTGGACTACGCGACCAGCGTGCACCACGAGGTCGCCGGCGAAGCGGCCCTCTTCCTGGTCGATGAGCTCGGCCAGTTCGAGGCCAATCGAGCCGCCGGCCAGTTTGACGACTATCCCGACCCGGGTTCCACGATCGGTCGGGCGCTGCGCGACCGCGTGGCCCGGCCGGCTACGGGCCGAATCCTGGTCAGCCACCTGGGTGTCGGCCTGGCCGACCTCGTCTTTGCCGATGCGATCCTCCGAGCGGCGACGGCCGCTGGGCTCGGGATCCGCCTGCCGCAGTGACCCGCGCGGGACGGGCCGACGGACGCCGGTCGCGCATCGCACACTGACCCGGTTGGCACCTCGGCCGCCTGGAACGCGGAGGAACTCGTGCGCATCATCGGTCGCCTGCTGAGCATCCTGCTCGTGCTCCTGATCGTCGTGATCGTGGCGACGGGCGGGCTGCTCGTCTGGGTGACCCACCGCGCCCTGCCAACCACCAGTGGCGCGCTCCGGGCGGCCGGCCTGGCCTCGCCGGTCAGCGTCACCCGCGATGCAACCGGGATCATCAACATCACGGCCACGACGCCGCACGACCTGTTCCTTGCCCAGGGCTACGTGCACGCCCAGGAGCGCTTCTGGCAGATGGAGGTCTGGCGGCACATCGGCGCCGGTCGGCTTTCCGAGCTGTTCGGGCCAACCACGCTCAAGGAGGACGAGTTCATCCGTACCCTGGGCTGGCGACAGGCCGCCCAGCGCGACCTGGACGCCGCCTCACCGGCGCTCAGGGCCGATCTGCAGGCCTACGCCGACGGGGTCAACGACTGGCTGGCCGCGAACAAGGGCCAGCTCGGCCTGGCGTTCGTCGTGGAGGGGCTCAAGGCGGGCCTTGGTGGCGGCGTCGGCGGCTACGAACCCGAGCCGTGGACACCACTCGACTCGGCGACCTGGGGGATCGTCCAGGCCTGGTCACTGGGCGACAACTTCGACTCCGAGATCTTCCGCGTCCTGGCCGACTCCAAGCTCGGCGATCCCAGGCGAACAGACGAGCTCACGCCACCGTATCCGTCAACGGGCCCGGTGATCGTCCCGGATGCCGAGCTCCAGAGCTTGACCGCGGCCCCGGCCGTGCCCTCGACCGCGACCAGCCCAACGGACCCGACCTCAGCAGCCCTGAGCACCGACCAGGCCGAGGGCCTCCGGGCCCTCGCGGCGCTCGGCCAGTCGATCGCCGCGTCGGCGGGCATCGACCCTGCCCAGGGCCTCGTCGGCGACCATGGCGTGGGTTCGAACAACTGGGTCGTGGCCGGCTCGAAGAGCGCGAGCGGCGATGCCCTCCTGGCGAACGATCCCCATCTCGGGATCAGCATGCCCTCGATCTGGATCATGAACGGCCTGCATTGCCAGGTCGTGAGCTCGGCCTGCCCGTTCGACGTCACCGGGGTCAGCTTCTCGGGCGACCCGTTGGTCATCCTCGGTCACAACGCGCGCATCGCCTGGGGGGCGACGAACCTGGGCCCGGACGTCGAAGACCTGTTCATCGAAAAGATTGACCCGAACAATCCGTCCGACTACCTGTTCAAGGGTCAGTCGATCCCCTTCACCGTGCGGACCGAGACGATCAAGGTCGCCGGGCAGGCGCCGGTCACGCTGACGGTCCGCTCGACGGGTCACGGACCGATCGTCACGGACGTCGATGACCGCCTGAAGGGCCTGCCCACCCAATACGCGCTCCGCTGGACCGCGACCTCGCAGGCCAACGACACGCTCGATTCGTTCCTCGGCCTGGACAAGGCCAAGACCTACGACGACTTCCGGACGGCGCTCAGCGTCTACGGGGCGCCAGCCCAGAACTTCGTGTATGCCGACGTGGACGGCAACATCGCCTACCAGGCACCGGGCGCGATCCCGATCCGGGCGGACAAGGCGGATCACGGTGATCGCCCGGTCCCGGGCTACGACGGTCTCCATGAATGGACCGGCATGATCCCGTACGACCAGCTGCCCCGGGTCTACAACCCGCCTTCGGGCTACATCGTCAGCGCCAACAACGAGCTCGTGGACAGCGCCTACCCGTATTTCATCGCGCAGGACTGGGACCCGGGCTATCGCGCCGCCCGGATCACCGAGCTGCTCAAGGGCGACATCGCCCACGGCGGCGTGACGCTCGATGACATGAGCTCGATCCAGATGGACACGAAGGTCCTGCGGGCCGGCCTCATCACCCCCTACCTCAAGGGCGTCGCTGCGTCGACGGGGGATGGGACGGCGATCCTCAAGGCGATCAACGGTTGGGACGACACGTGCGGCGTCGACAGCCCCGGCTGCGCTGCGTACATGGCATTCGAGGAGCAGCTCGAGCATCGCCTCTGGGATGACGACCTCGGCTCGCTCGCCCGCGAGTACGTCGGCAGCACCGAGAGCTGGCAGGGGCTCATCGCGCTCCTGGCCAAGCCGGCCGACCCGTTCTGGGACGACACCACCACCGCCAGCAAGCACGAATCCGAGGCCGATATCCTGGCGGAGGCGCTGGACGGCGCCGGCGCCGCCCTGCACTCCTCGCTGGGCGCCGACCCGGCAACCTGGACGTGGGGTCGGCTGCACACCGCGACGTTCCGCGAGGTGACCCTGGGCGAAAGCGGGATCGCCCCGCTGGAGTGGTACTTCGACAAGGGGCCCTACCCCGTCGCCGGAGCGGCCGGGACGGTGGACGCGACGTACTACCAATTCAGCGTCGGCTACGACGACCCCTACGACAGCACGGTCAAGGCGGAAACGAATCTGCGCTCGATCTTCGAGATGACGAACATGCCCAGCTACCGGCTCGACGTGGACATGGGTCATCTCGATGCGGCCCGGATCGTGATCACCACCGGTCAGTCGGGCAACCCAAGCGATCCCCACTACGGTGACCTGATTGATGACTGGCTCGCGGGCCGGCAGGTCCCGTTGCCGTTCAGCAGCGCCGCCCAGGCCAAGGCTGCGGTTACGACGCTCACGCTCACGCCATGACCTCGGCGGCGGGCCGCGACTCCTCCGCGCTGCCGGACCTCGTCATCGTGGGCGCCGGCACGATGGGCACCTGGACGGCGTTCTGGGCGAACCGGGCCGGCCTGCGCACGATGCTCGTCGACGCCTGGGGGGCGGGCCATCCCCGCTCGACCTCCGGTGACGAGACCCGGATCGTCCGCAGCGCATACGGCAGTGACGCCTTCTACGCCCGCTGGTCGCGGGCCGCACTCGCCCATTGGCAACGGTTTGGCGAGGAATGGGCCGAGCCCATCTTCAGGCCCGCCGGCACGCTGTGGCTCGGCCACGGTCCGGCGGGCTTCGAGGCCGAGTCGCTCAGGACCCTCCGCGCCGAGGGCATCCCGGCAGAACACGTGGCGGTCGACGAAGCCCGCCGGCGCTGGCCGCAGATCGCCTTCGAGGACGAGGCGTTCGGCATCTTCGACCCCGCGGCCGGCGCGCTGAGGGCCCGTCCGGGCACGGCTGCCGCGGCCCGGGCTTTCGAGCGCGAAGGCGGAGCATTCGAGTTGGCGACGGCCCGGCCGGGCCGGATCGAGGACGGCCGGTTGGTCGACCTGGCGCTCAGCGACGGCCGGCGACTCCCGGCCGGGCTCTTCGTCTTTGCCGCCGGCCCGTGGCTGCCGCGCCTCTTCCCTGATCTCCTGGGGGACCTGATCCGGGTGACCAAGCAGGATGTCTTCTACTTCGGCCCGGCGGGCGGTGATTCCCGGTTCGGCCCGGAGCAGTTGCCAACCTGGGTCGACTACGACGCGGCGTTCTATGGTGTGCCGGCCATCGATGGCCGGGGCGTCAAGCTAGCCCCGGACCGCTACGGACCGATCTTCGATCCGTCCGGCGGCGAACGGATCGTCGATCCCGATTCCACCCGCCTTGCCCGGGCCTATGCCGCCGGCCGCTTCCCCGCCCTGGCCGGCCAGCCGGTCGTCGAGACCCGGGTCTGCCAGTACGAGATGACCCCGGACGCGCATTTCATCCTGGACCGCCACCCGGATCTCGCCAACACGTGGATCGCCGGCGGTGGCTCGGGCCACGCGTTCAAGCACGGCCCGCGGATCGGTGAGTACCTGGTCGCCCGGCTCCAGGGTGCGCCAGCGGGTCCGGGGGAGGAGCGCTTCGGCCTTGGGACCCCGCGCGTGGAGGACTCGAGCCTGCGCACGGGCGCCGACGCGATGGGCGCCGGCTGGCAGGGCTACTGAGCGCTACTCGTTGACCTGGAGCGGACCGTCCGCCTCGAGCTGGACGCGGCCGTCCTCCACCACGACCACGTAGCGCGCGATCGGCTGGTCAGCCGGTGGATCGAGGGCGTCGCCGGACTCGAGGTCGAACCGCGACAGGTGCAGCGCGCAGGTGAGGCTGGCGCCGGTCAGGAAGCCCTTATCAAGCTCGAAGTACTCGTGGCTGCAGATTCCCTGGAAGGCGCGGTATTCGCCGGCAACGTTGACCACCAGGACCGGTTCCACGCCGTTCACCCAGGCCATCTTCAGCTCGCCGGGACCAAGCTCGGCGGCGGCCAGCAGGTCGATCCGCATCACGCGGCGGAGGCATCCGCCACAGGCCCGCTCCATTTCGCCTCGAGCAGCTCGCGCAGGCGATCCTGGGCGTCGGCCATCGGGACGCGCGCAACGACGGGCTCGAGGAAGCCGAGCACGATGAACTTGCGAGCATCGTCGGGATCGATCCCGCGGCTCTCGAGGTAGAAGAGCTGGGTCTCGTCGATGGGGCCCACCGAGCTCGAGTGGGCCGCCCGGCGGCAGTCCGGCTGGTCGATCTCGAGGCTGGGGATCGCCACGGCCCGGGCATCGCGCGACAGGTTCATCCCGAACTCGCCGAGGAAGCTATCCGTGCCCACGGCGGACTTCTCGATCGTGATCAGGCCCTTCATGAAGGCCCGGGCGCCGTCCTTGAGCGCGCCCTTGCTGAGGAGGTTGCCGGTCGTGTCCCGGCCAAGATGCGTCGTGAAGCTGGTCAGGTCGAAGAGCTGGGTCCCGTCGCCGAACACGATCTCGACCTGCTCGACCGAGCTGCGGTCGCCGACCAGGCGGTTGTCGACCCGGCTGCGGACGAGCCGGCCACCGAGCTCGGCGAGTGCCCAGTGCAACGCAGCGCCCTGGCCGATCTCGGCGTGGCGCTGCTGGAACGCGGTCGTATTGGCCGGCAGGTTCTGGATGGATGCAACGGAGAGCTCGGAGTCCGTCCCGAGGTGGAGCTCGAGCGAGCCGGCGAACAGGGCCTGCTGGCTGCCCGAGCCGGTCGGCCCGGCGGTCGAGGATTCGAGCTCCTCGAGCACCGAGGCAGCCGCGCCCTCGCCGAGGTCGATGATCGTCCGGGTAATGAGCGCGTGGCCAGCCTGGCCCACCTGCCAGCGCAGGATGATCGGCTGGCTGAGCCGGACGCCGGCGGGCACGTGGAGCACGACGCCCTGGTTCCAACCCGCCCGCGTGAGCTGGGCAAGCTTGTCATCGGCCGGCAGCGAGGCATCGTCCGCCAGGAGGCGGCGAGCCAGCGGCTCGTCGCGGTCGAGGAGCCCTGCGACGGTATCGAGGACGACGCCGGCCTCCCGGGCTGCCGCGTCCAGCGCGAGGCCGGAGACCTGGTCTTCGTTGAACCAGGCGATCCCGGCGGCTCCGCTGGGGACGTTGCCGGACGCCTGGTCCGCGCGACCGGCGGCCGCCGGCGACGGCCACGGGGCAACGTCGGCGAGCTCGGCCAGGCGCAGGTCAAGGTATGTGGTGTAGAGGCGATTACCCTCGACCGGCAGCTCCTGCCAGCGCTCGAACGCGGTCCGCCGATCGGTGGCCAGCCAGTCGGGCTCCTGGGTGGCCCAGGAATCGACCGTGGCCCGGTCGAGGCTGAAGGTAAGGTCGGCGGGTGCCTGGCGCGGGACGCGCCCGACGGTCATCCGAGCGACCCCTCCATCTCCAGCTTCACGAGCCGGTTGAACTCGATCGCATACTCCATCGGGAGCTCCTTGGTGAACACCTCGAGGAACCCCTGGACGATCAGGTTCTGGGCCTCGTTCTCGGTCAGGCCGCGGCTCATCAGGTAGAAGATCTGGTCGGCGCTGATCTTGCCCACGACCGCCTCGTGGGTCATCGTCGTGTCGTCTTCCTGGATGTCGATGTACGGGTAGGTGTCGCTCCGGCTGATGTCGTCGAGCATCAGGGCGTCGCAGCGGACCG
>JBEPUS010000038.1:0-15907 GCA_041691435.1 Chloroflexota bacterium | reverse complement strand
CGGTAGGCGTCCCGGGCGATCTTCAGGATCGTCGCCCGCAGGCGTGGCTCGATCTCGGCGCTTGGTGAGGTTTCGGACAGGCCGGGCGTGTACTTCGCCGCATAGTCGTAGAACTCGTGGCCGGACAGCACCTCGCCCGGACCGTACAGCTCGAGCCGGCCCGGATCGTTGCCGAGGACCGCCACCTCGAGCTCGCGGGCTTCGGCAACGTAGCGCTCGACGAGGACCAGGGTGTCGTGCTCGAAGGCCGTGGCCAGGGCCCCCGGCCGTTCAGCGGGGCCGTGGGCCAGGGTCATCCCGACCGAGCTTCCCAGCCGGGCCGGCTTGACGATCAGGCGCGGATCGCCCGTCCCGCTGGCGAACGCATCGAGCTCGGCCAGGACACCGGCCGGGTCGCTCGTCCAGCGTGGTCCGGAGACTTCCCGCCAGTCGACGACGGGCAGGCCAAGCCCCCGCACCATGCGCTTGAACAGGGCCTTGTCCATGCCGATCGCGGAGGCAGCCACACCGGCGCCGGTGTAGGCGAGGTCGGCTGAGTCGAGCAGCGCCTGGACCGTTCCGTCCTCCCCGAACGGCCCGTGCAGGGCGATGAAGACCACCGGTCGCGGCTGTCGGGCGCTCAGGCGCTCCAGGACTGTGCCGATCGACAGGGGCCCCTCCGCGCCGAGCGACGCCGGATCGTCGAAGTCGGCGGGCGCCAGGGACGCCGGTCCGGCTGGCGCCGCGCGGGCCGGGCTCTCGGCTCCGGCGAGCGGCCACCAGCGCCCTTCGAGATCGATGACCACCCGATCCAGCGCATGTCCGGCACGGGCCAGGGCGGCCGCGATCGCCGAGCCGGAGACGATCGAGACATCGTGCTCGGCGGATGGCCCGCCGAGTAGGACCACCACCGGCGGGCGGGCGGTCATCCGCCCGGCTCCGCTTGCCAGTCGCCCCAGTCGCCCAGGTAGACCACCTCTTCGACCAGCTCGATCCCGGCCCTGCGCCGGACCTCGAGCCGGACCAGGTCGGAGAGCCGGCGCAGGTCGCCCGCCGTTCCCTTGCGATCGTTGACCAGGAAGTTGGCATGCCTCTCGCTCACCGAGACGCCGCCGATCCGGCGGCCCTTCAGGCCGGCAGCGTCGATCAACGCGCCGGCTGAGTCGGGCAGCGGATTGCGGAACCACGAGCCCGCGCTGGGCGTGCCCAGCGGCTGATGCTCCTGGCGCCAGTGCTTGATCTCCTCGAGCCGGGCCTTGATGTCGACCGCCGAGGCGGGCTGGAGGTTGAACGTGGCCCCCAGGACCACCTCGGGCAGGGCCGGCGAGATCGGGTGCTTGAGGCGGCTGTCGCGATAGCCCAGCTTGAGCTCGTCCGGAGTCAGCTGGGCCTCGCTGCCGTCGGCCGTGAGCACGCGAGCCTGGGCGAGGACGGCGGCCGTCGTCGAGTCATGGGCACCGGCATTGGCCCACACGGCACCACCCACCGTGCCCGGGATCGCCAGGCCGAACTCGAGGCCCGAGAGCCCCGCCGACTGGCTGACGGTTGCCGCCCGGGCCATCGGCACGCCGGCCTCGGCGACCAGGGCCTGGCCGTCGATCTCGATTCCCTCGGCGCGATCCTGGATCACCAGCCCGCGGATCCCGGCGTCGGCGATCAACACGTCGCTGCCCCGCCCGAGGAGGGTGTGGCGCAGGCCGCGGCTTCGCGCGAACTGGACCAGCTTGCGCAGCTCGAAGGCGTTGTGGGCGACGGCGAACAGGTCGGCCGGTCCGCCCAGCCGAATTGTCGTGAACCGGGCAAGGGGCTCGTCGCGCGATGTCTTCACCCCGATCCGGCGCTGGATCTCGGTCCCGATCGCAAGCGCGTCGAAGGCGACCGGCTGATTGCTGACCAGGCTCATCCGGCCGGCTCGCCACGAGCCCGGCGGACGATCGTCGCCGCCTCCGGAAAGGCGCGCCGCTCGGCTGCGGCCAGGACCAGCTCGGCAACGGCTGCGGCGGCCGAGGGCCGGCCGAGGGCACGCGACGCGGCTGCCATCGCGTTGTGCGCGGCCGGATCGTCGAGGATTGCCGCGGCCGCCAGCAGCGATTCAGCGTTGAATGCGTCGTCCTCGATCAGCCGGGCGGCACCCGCCTCGACCAGGGGCAGGGCGTTCGCCCGCTGGTGCCCGGCCGCGTGGGGATAGGGCACCACGACGAGCGGGCGCCCGAGGGCCGTCGCCTCGGCCAGGGTCGAGCTGCCGGCCCGGCCCACGATCAGGTCGGCGGCGACCAGCGCCTGGGTCATCTCGGCACGCAGGAATGGATAGGGCCGATAGCGATCGCGGATGGCCGCCGGCAACGACTCGCGGCCGGCGAGGGCGGCGGAATAGCCGGCGTCACCGGTCACGTGGACCACGTGGAAGCGCTCCACCAGCCGGGCCAGGGCATCAGCCACGGCGCTGTTGAATCGACGTACGGCCTGCGAGCCCCCGAAGACCAGCAGGAGGCGGCCACCGGGCGGCACGCCGAATCGCTCGCGAGCGGCAATCGGATCGATGCCCTCGAGATCCCGGATGGGCGTGCCGGTCTCGAAGCAGCGACCCACGGGCAGCCCGAGGGCAGCGCACGTCCGGGGGCTGGAGACCGCGACCGCCGCGACCAGCCGTACGGTGGCCCGCACGCTCCGACCCGGGATGACATTGCCGTCCCACATGACGACCGGGATGCGCAGGCTGTTCGCCGCGAGGATGATCGGGATCGCCATGTAGCCGCCGGTCGTGAAGATCGCAGCCGGCCGGCGCCGGGCGAGGATCGCCGCCGCCTGGGGTACCGACAGGGCCAGCCGGGCCGGATCGAGGACGAGGTTGACCGAGCGATCCGTGCTGCGCAGGGAGCGCACGGCCAGCCTGCGCAGGGGAATCCCGGCAGCCGGGACGATCCCGGCCTCGAGGCCGCGATGCCCGCCCAGCCAGGCGATCTCCGGATCGGCGGGGCTAGCGCGAAGTGACCGGGCGACGGCCAGTGCGGGGTAGATGTGCCCGCCCGTTCCGCCGCCCGCGATCAGCAGACGCATCGTTGAAGGATCCTCGTTCCACGGTCTCCCGGGAGATGGATAGCAGGATGCCCACGGCCGCCAGGCTGATCGACAGCGACGAGCCGCCGGCGCTGATGAACGGCAGGGTGATCCCGGTGATCGGGATCAGGGCCACCACGACAGCGATGTTGATGAATGCCTGGACGCACAGCCAGGCGGTGATGCCGGCCGCCAGCAAGGCTCCGAACGTGTCCGGGGCGGCGAGTGAGATGCGCACGCCCTGGTAGGCCAGGATCACGAAGAGGGCGATGACGATGCCCGCCCCGACGAGGCCAAACTCCTCGCCGATCACCGCGAAGATGAAGTCATTGCTGGCGTTCGGCAGGGCGATCCCGCCGGCGATCTGGCTCTGCCCCAGGCCGGCCCCGAAGAGCCCGCCCAGCCCGAGGGCCAGCAGGCCCTGGATGGCGTGGTAGCCGGCGCCGGTCGTGTCCTGCCACGGGTTCAGCCAGATCCGGATCCGCTCCAGCTGGTAGCCGTGGAGCATGAACGCGGCGACACCCGTCACGCCCAGGCCGCCCAGCGCGGTCAGGTGGCCGAGGTTGGCCCCGGCGATGAAGACCATCAGGATCCCGGTGAACGCGATCACCGAGGCCGTCCCAAGGTCGGGCTCGGTGATCACCAGCAGGACCAGCGGCACATAGATCAAGAGGAACGGCAGGAAGCCGCGCCAGAACGAGTGGACCTCGGTCCCCCGCCGGGCCAGCCAATGGGCGAGATAGACGACCAGGGCCAGCTTGGCGACCTCGGCCGGGTGGATCGCCGGCAGCGGGCCAATCTGCAGGAAGCGTGCCGAGCCACCGACGACGCGGTTGAACTGGGGCACGAAGACCAGGACGAGGAGGACGATCGCGAGGCCGTACAACGGGACCGAGAAGAGCCGCAGGCGGCGATAGTCGACCCGGGTCATCACCATCATGGCGATCAGCCCGAGGGCGCCCCAGACGACCTGGGGGCCGACGATCGCGAACGAGTTGGCAGAACCGGCATAGGCCTGCATCGCCGACGACGAGTAGACGACCAGGACCCCGATCGCGGTGAGCGCCACGACGGCCACGAGGATGACATAGTCCTGGGCGTGGGTCTCCCGGCGGACCACGTTCGGGGTGCTCCGCCCGGTCGAGGGCCGGCTGCGGACGGTGGGCTTGAGCAGGCTGGTGACGACGCTCATGAAGCCTCCGTCCGGCTCGGCTGATGGTCAGGCCCGGCAGCCAGGGCCGCGACGGCCGCCTTGAAGGCCCGGCCACGGGCCTCGTAGTCGGAGAACATGTCGAAGCTGGCCGCGGCCGGGCTGAACAGGACGGTCGCCCGGGGCACGCCGTCCGGATCCTGCGGCCGTTCGGCGGCCAGGCCCGCGCGGAGCTCGCGAGCGATGGAATCCGCCCGGGCGACCGCGGCCTCGAGGCTCGAGGCGCGCTCCGTGCGAGCCAGGCCAGCTGCATTGAACAGGCGCTCCAGCTCCGGGCCGCTCTCGCCGATCAGCACGGCGGCGGCGGCCCGCTCGGCCACAACCGGCGCCAGGTCGGAGAGATCGACGCCCTTGTCGCGACCGCCGGCGATCAACACGATCGGCGCCGGATACGAGCGCAATGCCGCGATCACGGCATCGGGCTGGGTGCCCTGCGAGTCGTTCACATAACGCACGCCGTCCAGCTCGCCGGCCGGCTCGAGACGGTGCTCCACGCCGGCAAACGTGCCGACCGCGGCGCGGATCGCATCTGGCGCCATCCCCAGCAGGAGGGCGGCCCCGATCGCGGCCAGCGCGTTCGAGACGTTATGCCGGCCCGGCAGGTTCAGCTCGGCAACCGGCAGGATCCGGCCGCCCGGCCCGGTCCCGGCGAAGCCTCCGCCGGCCAGCGCCAGGCGCTCGACGTGCGCGGCCACGATCCAGTCGTCGACGATTCCCAGGCCGCCCTGCATCGGCCGCTCGATCCGGTAGAGGACCGCGCGAGCCGTCCCCAGGCCGGCGTAGGCGGCCACCGTCGGATCGTCGGCGTTGAGGACCAGCGCGCCCGTTGGATCGACGAGCTCCGCCAGGCGGCGCTTGACCCGGCGGTAGGCGGCCAGGCTGCCGTGCCGATCGAGGTGGTCCGAGGTGACGTTCGTGTACACGGCCACCGTGGTGCCCTTGGAGAGCGTCGGCAGCTGCAGCTCGGACAGCTCGATCACCACCCGGTCGCCGGGCCGCAGGTCCAGCAGGCGCTCCACGAGCGGCCGGCCGATGTTGCCGCCCAGGATCGTCCGGTGGCTGGGATCCGCGCCCAGCAGGTGAGCGATCAGCGCCGAGGTGGTCGTCTTGCCCTTCGTCCCGGTGACCCCGATCGTGGGCGCCGGGCACAGGCGCAGGAAGAGGTCGGCCTCCGCGACGATCGGGGCGGCACCGGGATCGCCCGCAGCGCGGGCCGCGACCAGGGCCTGCAGGGCGCCGCGCAGGCGCGGCTCGGTGGTCGGGAAGTCGGGCGAGATTGCCGGCGAGGTGGTCACCAGGGCCATCCCCCGGAGAGCCTCCAGCGGGTCGGTGTCCGGTCCCGTCAACAGGCGCACCGGGCGTGCCCCGAGCTGCCCGATCGCATCCGCCAGGTCCGCCGCCGGACGGCCGTCGTAGACCGTGACCGCGGCACCGGCGTCGGCCAGGAAACGGGCCAGGGCAACGCCACTGCGGGCCAGCCCCAGGACGGCCACAGGCCGGCCGGCCAGGGCACCCGAGCGGATCGCCGCCAGGCTGAGGTCATCGAGGTCGACGTTCATGGCGATCATGCCAGCGCGTGGATCGAGGCAAGGAACAGGGTGACCCCGATCAGGCCGGCCAGGACGCCCACGATCCAGAAGCGGACGGTGATCTTCTCCTCGTCCCAGCCGCTGAGCTCGAAATGGTGGTGAATCGGGCTCATCCGAAAGATCCGGCGGCCGCCGGTGGCCTTGAAGTAGGCGACCTGGACGATCACCGAGCCGGTCTCGACCACGAACACCAGACCGATGAGGGGCAGCACGACAATCTGACCGGTGATCAGGGCAATGACCGCCAGACAGGCCCCCAGCGATAGCGACCCCGAGTCACCCATCAGGACCTGCGCCGGGTGGACGTTGAACCACAGGTAGCCGACGGTCGCCCCGATGATGATCGCGCAGAGCAGGGCCAGGTTGGGCTGATGGGGCACGTTGAGCAGGGCGATGATCATGTAGGCCACGAAGGCGAATGCCGTGGTCCCGCCGGCCAGCCCGTCGAGGCCGTCGGTGATGTTCACCCCGTTGCTCGTGGCCACGATGGCAAATGCGGCGAAGATGATCCACAGCGGCGCCCCGATGACCACATCGCCCTCGAAGGGCACGCGGATCGCGTCGATGTTGAAATGGCGCTGGATGTACAGGGCGGCCAGGACCGCCACCACGATCTGCCAGATGAGCTTCTGGCGGGCGCGGATGCCGTCGCCGCGGCGCACGTTCAGGTAGTCGTCGAAGGCGCCCAGCGCGGCAACGCCGAGCAGCGCCGCGAGCGGCGAATACGTGTCCGGCGTATCCGACCCCACTGCGCCCAGCAGGACGGCCACAGCCGCCACCACCAGGACGATGAGCATGCCGGCCCCCGTGGGCGTGCCCTCCTTGAGATGGTGGCTCTCGGGGCCTTCGTCACGGATGTGCTTGCCGAAGCGGATGTGCCGGGCAAAGCGGATGTACGGCGGCATCAGGACCACGACCAGCAGGAACGCGATCAGGAGGCCCTGGATGAGCTCGATCGTGCCGATGGTCATTGACCCAGCTCCGTGCGCAGGTCAGCGATCAGCCGGTCAAGGGCGATCCCGCGGGAGGCCTTGACGAGGACCACGTCGCCCGGCGCCAGCCGCGGCCGGAGCGCCTCGAGGGCGGTCTGGCGATCCGGCACGTCCAGCACCCGCCCGGAGCTCATGCCTGCGCCCCGCGCTCCCCGGCCGATGGCCTCCGCGGCCGGGCCCACGACGATCAGGAGCTCGGCAACCGCCGCCGCTTGCCGGCCGACCTCGAGGTGCCCGGCCTCGTGGCCGGCGCCCAGCTCGAGCATCTCCCCGAGAACCGCGATGCGCCGGCCGGCCAGGCTGGCCAGGACCGCCAGGGCGGCCCGCATCGATGCCGGCGCCGCGTTGTAGCTGTCGTCGATGATCGTCACGTCGCCCAGACGGATGAGCTCGCCGCGATGCGTCGCTGCCGGCGCAACGGCCAGCCCGGTGGCGATCTCGTCGAGCTCGAGTCCGGCGGCGCTGCCGACGGCAGCGGCGGCCAGGGCGTTGTGGACGGCGTGGCGGCCGAGGCCGGGCAGGGCGACCGGCCGGCGGCCGGCGCTCGTACGCAGGATGAAGCGCATGCCGTCAGGCCCGGCGGTTTCGACCGCCTCGGCCGTCACGTCCGCGTCCGGTCCGAACCCGTAGGTCATGACCCGGGCAGAGGTCCGACCGGCCATCCGAGCGACGCGCTCGTCATCGGCGTTGAGGACGGCCGTGCCGTTTGCGGGGAGGGCCTCGACGAGCTCGGCCTTGGCCCGCTCGATCGCCTCGATCGAGCCGATCCGCGCGAGGTGGACGGGCTGGACCGCGGTTACGACGCCGATCCGCGGCCGGCCGATCCGGGCGAGGTCGGCGATCTCGCCGCCGACGTACATGCCCATCTCGAGGACGAGCGCCGCGTCGCCCGGCTCGAGGCGCAGGACGGTCAGCGGCAGGCCGATCTCGTTGTTCTCGTTACCCTCGCTGCGCAGCGTCCGGAAGCGAACGGCGAGGACGTTGGCGACCAACTCCTTGGTCGACGTCTTGGCGATGCTGCCGGTGATCCCGACGGTCAGCGGATCGAACCTGGCTCGCCAGCCGGCGGCGATCGCGCCGAGCGCATCGACTGGCTGGCCCACCCGGATCACGCTCACCCCGGCGAGACCATCGGCGGGCAGGCCGGGGCGGCTGATGAGGACCGCCGTCGCGCCGTTGGCGACGGCCTCGGCGATGTGCTCGTGGCCGTCCGTGCGCTCACCGGGCAGGGCCACGAACAGGTTGCCCGGCACGATTCGGCGGGAATCGACGGCCGCCCCGCGGACCGGCCGGCCGGCATCCTGGACCAGCCGGCCGGCGCTCAACCGGGCGATCTCCGGCGCGTCGAGCGATTCACTCCCCGGGGACGGCGGCGGGCCGAGGGGATCGATCACGGCGGCCAGTGTCGCATGACCTGCGATCACGGATACGGACTGGCGGCGGGGGCCGAGCCGGTCGGATTGAGGTCGAGGGTCTTCATCGCGTCGGTGGCGATCCGCCGGAAGAGCTCGTACGACTCGACCGCAAGGGGCAGGTCGCCCTGCCGGATGACGAGCGGCCGGCCCTCGTGGATCTCGAGCGCGATGACGAGCTGCGGGGCGTTCTTGCCGATGTAGCCCACGAACGTGTTGTTGTAGCGCGTCGCCAGCCAGCCGCCATGGCCGTGGTTGGCCGCGGGATCCCAGATCTGGGCGGTGCCGGTCTTGCCGCCGATCACGTAGCCCTTGACCAGCGTGTTGGCGGCGTACCAGGGCACGGTGTGGACGACGTACGACATCAGGTTGGTCAGCGTCGCCGCGATCGTCGGCGAGATCACCTGCGCCCCAGGAGTGGGCGGCACCGGCTGGTTGCCAATCGCCGCCACGACGTGGGGCGTGACCAGCGTGCCCCCATTGACCATCGCCGAGTAGGCCGTGGCGAGCTGCATGAGGGTGACGGCGACACCCTGGCCGAACGCGCCATTGGCCAGGTCGACCTGGTGCCATGGCTGGATCGTCGGGTCATGGACGGTCCCGCTGGCCTCGTTGGCCAGGTCCACGCCGGTCGGCTGGCCGAAGCCGAGCTTGTCCCAGGTGGCCTTGAGGATCGAGGCAGCAGCGTTCGTCGTCGACGCGAGGCCGAGCGCCACGCGGGCTGCGCCCACATTGCGCGAGAAGGCCAGGACGTCCTCGAACTTGATCCTGCCCATCGGCCGCTTGTCCGAGTCGTAGATCCGGGCCGAGCCGTGATCGAGGGACAGCGAGCCGGTATCGTTGATGATCGTGGTCGGCGTGACCGTCCCCTGCTGGAGCGCGGCGAGGGCAGTCAGCATCTTGAACACCGAGCCCGGCTCGTAGGCATCGCTGACCACCGGATCGACGAAGTCGCCCGAGGGCGTCTGGGCGTAGCTGTTCGCGTCGTACGAGGGGTAGCTCGCCTCGGCGTAGATCTGGCCCGACTTCGGATCGATCACGACCGCCGAGACCGAGATGGCCCGGTCGGCGACCGAGGCGGCCATGACTTCCTGCTCCACCGCCAGCTGCAGGTTCTCGTCGATCGTCAGGCTGATGTCCTGGCCGGCCGTGCCTGGATCGACGACCTGGGCGGTGTCGATCAACGGCCGGCCGTCGATGGAGCGGGCCGCGAGGACCACCTTGGGCCGCCCCGCGAGGACGTCCTGGTAGTACTGCTCGACGCCGTACTGGCCGACGCCATCGTGGTTGACGAAGCCCAGCACCTGGGCCGCCAGCGAGGACTTTGGAGCGCCGCCAACCTGCGGCTCGACCCGGGCGGCCTCGGTGGCCAGGTCCACGCCACCGGCACCATCGTCGGCGGTGATCGTGGCCCGCAGCCGGTCGGCCGTGGCCTGGTCGAGGTTGTGGGCGAGGATGACGTATGGCCGGTTCGAGTTGATCTTCTGGCTGAAGACGGACGCGTCGGCCGGGTCCAGGCCGATGATCGCGATCAGGTCATTGGCCAGCGTGGTGCGGGCTGCCGCGTCGGTGCCCAGCAGGTTGGGGTTCGCCTCGAGCATGTAGCGATCGACGGTGGTGGCCAGGACAACGGTCCCACTGCGGTCATAGATCGTGCCCCGCCGGCTGGGAATCGAAACCTGGGTGAGGGTCTGATTCTGGGCTCGCGCGGCGAGCATCTGCTGCTGGGCGATCTGCCACCAGGCGAGGCGGGCGGTGAGGCCCGCGCCCGTCACCACGAATACGAGCAGGACGACGAGGAGGCGTCGCCGGGAGTCGGTACGACCTAGCATCGTTCGATCCGGTCTACCGGGCCGGGACGATCAACGGGGCACCCAGCTGGTCGAGGCCCAGGTCGATCCCTTCCTTGCGGATCGCCGAGGCACCCCCGAGCCGGTTGAGGTCGCTGATCACCTGCTGGCGCTGGCCCTGGAGGGCCGCCTGCTCGTTGGTCAGCCGGTCGATGTCGACCGCGGTCGTCGAGACCTGGACCGTCTGGGCAAGCGAGAAGAATCCCAGGACGAAGATGATGGCAATGGCCCCCAGCAGGATGCCCACCCGGTTGGCCCGGCGCCCGGCGCGGACCGCCGTGCGGGCACGCCGGCGGGCCACTGCCGGAGCCGTGTCGGCTCGCGGCCGGGGCTGCACGGCGGGTCCGATTCGGGGCAGGGCAACGACGCTGGCGGCGCTGCGCAGTCCGGAGCGGCCCCCCAGGCGGCCGGCTTGGACCGCCATCAATCGCCCACCGAGAAGCTCAGCCGGTGGCTGGCCGCGTTCAGCTCGTAGCGGGCGCCGGCCTGCTCGCGCTCGTCGCCTGCCGGGCCGTCGAGCTCGGTTGGCGGTTGGTTGCGGGTCTCCACCTGACGCTCGTGGATCTCGTGCTGGCGCCGGCCATAGGAGCGGCGGCGGTGCGATTGGTGATGCTTGGCCATGGGACTCCTCCTCGATCGGCTGACGGTCAGGCGGCTAGGCGCTCGGCAGCCCGCAGGCGGGCGCTCCGGGCGCGTGGATTGGCGGCAATCTCGGCGGTGCTCGGGGTGAGCGATGGACGGGTGACCAGGCGCAGCCGTGGCGACCGGCCACAGACACACACCGGCAGGCTGGGCGGGCAGACGCAGCCACGTCGCTCGGCCTGCAGGAAGCGCTTGACGATCCGGTCTTCAAGCGAGTGATAGCTGAGCACGACCAGGCGGCCACCCGGACGGAGCAGGTCGACCGACGCCGTGAGCGCCTCGGCGAGCGCGTCGAGCTCGGCGTTGACCGCGATGCGGAGCGCCTGGAAGACGCGGGTGGCGGGATGGATCCGGCGCCGGCCGGGGATGGACCCGGGGGCGACCCGCACGATGATCTCGGCAAGCTCCTCGGCCGTGGTGATCGGAGTCGTGGCCCGGGCGGCGACGATCGCGCGGGCAATCCGGGGCGCCTGGGGCTCTTCGCCGTAGCGCCGGAAGAGGGCGGTCAGCTCGGCGCTGTCGAGGGTCGCCAGGAGCTCGGACGCGGGCATCCCGTGATTCGGGTCGAAGCGCATGTCCAGGGGGCCTCCCGTCCGGATCCCGAACCCGCGCTCGCGATCGGCCAGCTGGAAGCTCGACAGTCCGAGGTCGAACAGGAGGCCGTCGACCGCGCCGAAGCCGGCGGCCGGTGCCACGCTGGCCAGCTCCCGGAAGTTCGCCTGGCGCAGGACGAGCCGGTCACCGAAGCGGGCCCCGAGCCTTGCCCGGACCCGCTCGATCGCCGCCGGGTCGGCATCCAGGCCGAGGAGCCGGCCATCGGGCATGGACGCCTCCAGGATTCGCCCGGCGTGCCCTCCGCCGCCGAGCGTGGCATCGACCTGGAGGCTGCCGGCGGCCGGGGCGAGCATCGTCAAGACCTCGTCCACCAGGACCGGCAGATGCCCATCCTCCATGTCTCCTCCGACTCGATTGGTGGATCCGGCTGGATCCTGGAAGCGCGTGATGGCGGCCCCGGCGGGCCTCAGATCCCGAGCCCGCTGAGGTGCTCGGCCATGGCATCCGGGGCATCCATCGCCCGGCGGTAGACGTCCCAGCGCTGTGGCGCCCAGATCTCGGCGTGGTCGCGGGCGCCGACGACGACGGCGTCTCCGCTCAGGCCGGCGGCCTCGCGCAGGCTGGCCGGCAGGACGATCCGGCCCTGCCGATCGGGCTCGACCTCGTAGGCGCTGGCAAAGAGCGTCCGGCTGAACGTGCGTGCATTGGCGTCGCCGATCGGCAGCCCGCCCACCTTGCCGGCGAGCTCATCCCAGGCCGAGCGCGGGAAGATCGCCAGGCATGCGTCGAGCCAGCGGGCAACGTATGCGCCGCCATCGAGCTGGACGCGGAACTTCGCGGGGACCGCGACGCGTCCCTTCTCGTCCACCGAGTGCCGGTACTCGCCGGTGAACACCGTTCGGGTTTCCCTGTCGTCTGCATTGCGAAGGCAGGCCAGGCGTCTCGCCAGGGTCGAGTCCCGAGATATGGGACTGTTCCCCACTTGACACCACTCCGTGCCACTTGGGCGTACTATAGCGGTCGTCGGGCATCCGTCAATGCACGAGACGACAGGCAGGGCCCAACTTCAGGAGACCAGGGCCGGGGCACGGCGGCAGGTTCGGGGCCAGAGGAGCGGCCAGTACTTTCCGATTGTTGAACCGGCGGCACGGGCGATGCTAGGGTCACCGCGAGGCGAGCCGAGCGGGCGGCCAAGGCACACGCAGATGAGGGACGACGAGCTCAGATGGCGATCCAGCTGCCCATGGCGCCGCTCCAGCCCGAGGTCGAGGCCGAGCCGTCGCACCTGGCCAAGGCGCGGATCCGCCGCTGCACATATCGCCGGCTGATCGCAGTCACCGCCGGCGACGAACGGATCTACGAGGTCGAATGCCTCTTCCCGGAACGCAAGGTGCCGATCCCGTTGGGCGACCTCGAGTCGGCCACGCCCGTCTGCAACGCCTGCACGGCGCCCCATATCTTCCGGCCCGACGAGGACTGACCGGCTCCGTCCGGGCTGAGCGCCAGCGAGGCGCCCTGTAAGCCGAGTTCTGTCCCGCGATCACTCGCGGGGACGGTCATCCATCTCGACCGGCGGTTGCCCGCCGATTCATGCGGCCGACCCGAGGGCTGGGCAGCGCACCTCTCCCCCGCGGCGGTTGCCCGACGCGGGTTGCGCCCTCCTATTTGGCCTTGCTCCGGGTAGAGTTTGCCGCGTTTCACCCCGCCGGCCGAAGCCGCCGGACTCGTCTCTGTGGCACTGGTCCTCGCCTCGCGGCGGGCGGGCGTTACCCGCTACCCTGCGCTGGGGAGCTCGGACTTTCCTCGAGGCAAGGCCCGAAAGCCTCGCCGCGCGACCATCCGGACGCCTCGCTGGCCCGCGTATCCTACGCCGCGCCCGGGTCGCTCCGGGTCAGGGCCGATCCGGCCGGCGCACGACCACCGCCGGCCCGCCGGCGCGGACCCGGTCGATCGCCTCGTTGGCCAGGCCGTCGGCGGCCGAGTTCAGGGCTCGCGGCACATGCCGGGCGGACCACCGCCGGAACTTCGCCAGGGACGCCCGGACCTCGGCGTGGAGAGGCACGATCTTGAGGTCCTTGACCCGCCAGCGCCCGTTGACCTGCTCGACGATCAGCTTCGAGTCGAGCAGCAGGTCCACCTCGCTGGCGCCGAGCTCGAGGGCCAGGGCCAGGGCCCGGACGACACCGACGTACTCGGCGACATTGTTCGTGCGGATCCCGAGGTACTCGCTGATCGTGGCCAGCGGCCTGGCCAGCGGGTCGCCCGAACCGGGCTGGGCAGCATCGATCAGGACGGCACCCGACGAGGCCGGGCCGGGGTTGCCCTTCGCTGCGCCGTCGGTCCGGATGATCAACCGGAGTGCCGTCTCGCCGGGCTCGTCAGGCTGATCGAAGAAGCCGTTCAGGCCTGTCGCTCGACGATCGCCGCCGAGACCTCCAGGATCGCCCGGGTCACCTCGATGCCGCGCGGGCAGGCGTCGGTGCAGTTGAAGATGGTCCGGCAGCGCCAGACACCGTCCTGATCGGCCAGGATCTCCAGGCGCTCCTCCGCGCCCTCGTCGCGCGAGTCGAAGATGAACCGATGGGCCTGGACGATGGCCGCCGGACCCACGTAGCCCGGCTGTGCCCAGAACGACGGGCAGGACGACGTGCAGGCCGCGCACAGGATGCACTTGGTCGTGTCGTCGTAGCGGGCCCGGTCCTCGGCTGACTGGAGGCGCTCACGGCTGGGCGGCGGTCCGTCGGTGATCAGGAACGGCTGGACGCTGCGGTACTTCGCAAAGAATCCGTCCATGTCGACCACCAGGTCCTTGATGACGGGCAGGCCGGGCAGCGGGGCCACGCTCATCCGGCGGCGGCCGAGCTGCTCCACCCGGATCTTGCAGGCCAGCCGGTTGCGGCCATTGATCAGCATCGCGTCGGAACCGCACACGCCATGGGCGCACGAACGCCGGAAGGTGAGCGAGCCGTCGACCTCGTACTTCACCCGGTGGAGCAGGTCGAGGACGCGGTCCATCGGTTCGGCCTTGACCGAGTAGGACACCCAGTGGGGACCTGCGTCCCGTTCCGGGTCGTAGCGCAGGATCCGGAGGTCAACCTGCATGTTCACCGTTCATCCTGGCGGCTCGCGACACGTTGCTCATCAGTACGTTCGGGGCTTGGGCTGGAAGCGGGTGATCGTCACCGGCTTGTAGGCCAGGCGCGGCCCACCCGGAGCCTGGTAGGCCAGGGTGTGGGTCAGGAAGTTGACGTCGTCGCGTTCCGGGAAGTCCTCGCGGGCGTGGGCCCCCCGGCTCTCCTTGCGGGCGAGCGCGGAGACCACGGTCGTCTCCGCGCAGTCGAGCAGGTAGCCAACCTCGCGGGCCTCGAGCAGGTCCGTGTTGAAGACCGAGCCCTTGTCGTCGACGTGGACCCGCGTGTAGCGCTCCTGGAGCGCACGGACGCGGGGCAGCGCGGCCGACAGGAGCTCCTCGGTCCGGTAGACGCCCACGTTGTCCATCATCACGTCGGCCAGGTCGGCCCGGATCCGGGCAGCGTTCTCGCCAGCCGGCCGCTCGGAGATTGCGCGCAGCTCGGCGCGGACCGGCTCAACGGCGTCCTGGGCCAGGTCGGGCAGCTCCACGCCGCGCACGTCGCGGGCCATCTGGCGGCCGGCCCGCCGTCCGAAGACCAGCAGGTCGACCAACGAGTTCGTGCCCAGCCGGTTGGCACCGTGGACGCTCACACAGGCGCATTCGCCGGCGGCATAGAGGCCGGGCACGATCGTCCGCTCGGCATCGCGGATCACCCGGGCATGGAGATCGGTGGGGATGCCGCCCATCGCGTAGTGGGCCGTGGGCTGGATCGGGACCGGCTCGCTGATCGGCTCGACGCCCTGGTAGATCCGGGCGAAGTCGGTGATGTCGGGCAGCTTCTCCTCGATCACCTTGCGGCCCAGGTGGCGGACATCGAGGTAGACGTAGTCCTTGCCGCCGATCCCCCGCCCGGCCCGGATCTCCTGGTAGATCGCCCGGCTGACGAGGTCGCGCGGGCCGAGCTCCATGAGCGTGGGCGCGTAGCGGGCCATGAACCGCTCGCCGTCGTCATTGAGCAGGTAGCCACCTTCACCGCGGGCCGCCTCCGAGAGCAGGATGCCGATCCCCACGATCCCGGTCGGATGGAACTGGTAGAACTCCATGTCCTGCATCGGCACGCCGTGGCGATAGGCGAGGGCGACTCCATCGCCGGTCAGCGACCAGGCGTTCGAGGTGATCCGGAACATTCGGCCGAACCCGCCGGTGGCGAGGAGCACCGCCTTGGAACGGAACGCGTGGAGCTGGCCATCGGCGATCCGGTAGGCCACCACGCCCGCAGCCCGGCCGCCGGCTCCAGCATCGCCGCCGTCGAACAGGAGGTCGACGACGTGGTATTCGTCGAAGAACTGGACGCCGGCCTTGATGCACTGCTGGTAGAGGGTCTGCAGGATCATGTGCCCGGTGCGGTCGGCCGCGAAGCACGATCGCCGGACGGGTCCTTCGCCGTAGTTCCGGGTATGGCCGCCGAAGCGACGCTGGTCGATCTTGCCGTCCGGCGTCCGATTGAACGGCAGGCCCATGTGCTCGAGCTCGATCACGGTCTCGATC
>JBEPUS010000037.1:0-16159 GCA_041691435.1 Chloroflexota bacterium | reverse complement strand
AGCCCGGCCAGCACGTCGAAGCTGGAGCGCTCGGCCGAGCCCAGGGCGGCCGGGGCGGCGTCGGCAACGCGGACACCGTTGCCTCCGCTGGCCTTGGCCTCACCCAGCACGACCGCCGCCACGGCCAGCAGCTCGGTCGCGGCATCACCATCGGCCGGGGCGTAGCAAATGCCTGCGCTCACGGTTACCGGGAGACGCTCCGAGTCGCCGAACTGGAGGCTGAGCTCGGCGATCTGGTCACGCAGCCGGTCGATCGCGACTTCGAGTCCGGCGCTGTGATCGGGCGGTGCGACGACCAGGAACTCATCGGGACCGTAGCGGCCGAGGATCGAGGTCTCC
Organism: Chloroflexota bacterium; assembly: GCA_041691435.1. Taxonomy (GTDB): domain Bacteria; phylum Chloroflexota; class Limnocylindria; order Limnocylindrales; family CSP1-4; genus Palsa-1033. The sequence continues at coordinate 15,820 of JBEPUS010000037.1, read as the reverse complement.
GAGAACTCGGCCCGCATCAGCCGGGCGACCTCGAGCAGGGCGCGATCGCCGGCCTCGTGGCCGTGGGTGTCGTTGACCAGCCGGAAGTTGTCGATGTCGATGAGGGCGAGGCCGATGCTGCCGGTGCCCTGGCGCGTCCGCTCCAGGAGGTCGGCCAGCCCGGCCACCGTCGTCCCGTGGTTGAGCAGGCCGGTCAGGGCGTCCCGCCGGCCGGCTTCGACCAGGGCCTGCGTCTGGCGGGTCAGGCGGCGCTGGGCCGCCTGGAAGATGAAATAGAGGAGCAGGCCCAGCACGATCGCGGCGGCGAGGACCACGCCGGCCACCTCGCGGGTCGTCTTGGCGATGGTCTCCAGGATGGGGGTCGCATCGCGATAGATCTCGAAGACGGCCGGGACGCTGCCATCGGCCTGGCGGATGGGGAAGTATTCCTCGATCAGCTGGTCCTCGGGCGGCAGGCCCGTGGTTGCCGCATCGGGCTGGTCGGCGCCGACGATCGATGGTGCGACCTTGCCGGTATCAAAGGCCTCGTCGAGGTCGTCGTCGGGCCCCAGGTTCCGGCCACGCAGGCCGTCGACGTTGCTGTACAGGACGGTGCCATCCGGGGCAAAGACCTTGACATGGAGGATCCCCGAGGAGTGGACGACGAGCTCGCGCAGCTGGTCCTGGACCTGGCTGACCTCGCCCGGCGTCACCCCGGTCATCGTGAGGACGTCGGGCGGCAGGGCGGTCGCGATCACGGCGCTTTCAATCGACTGGTCCGCGGCGGAGGACGCGCTCAGGGCAGCGTCCTCGACATTGTTCCCGACCACCGTCGCGAGGACGCCGCCGGTCGCGGCGACCAGCACCAGGCTCGCGCCAAAGACGATCAGGAGGAGTCGTGACCGACGGTAGGTCCGCTCGGCAAGAATGCTCGACAAGGATGGCCGCTCATGCACAGGTTTCCCGGATACCGACCGTAGGTGGGTCCGGGGGCCCTGTCGATAGGCCGTTCGGGGGATGTCCGATCGAGACTTCGGCTCAGTGGCCCGCGACGCCCGCCACGATCAGGACCACGTAGAGGACGGCCAGGATCCCGAACATCGAGCCGCCGACGACGGCAATCCGGCGGACATCGCGGGACACGTAGCGGTACTCCTCGGCGGCCTCGGCCGCGAGGCGGCCGGACCCACCGGGGCGGCGCTGGGGGACGGCGCCTGGCTCGGCCGGACGAGCTCGCGGGATCGCCCGCGTGGCGCCCGCCTGGCTGGCCTGATCGGCCGCCACGATCGTCGCCTCGAGCTCCGCCGCCCGGGCGATCTCGGCGGCCGACAGGCCCACGGGCGGAACGACCGGAGCCCGGTCAGGGGCCGGGCGGGCAACGCGCTGGATGGGGCGGCGCTGGCCGGGTCGAGTTGTCCCGCGAGCGCGCTTGGCCATCGGCACCAGGGTCCTCCGTGAACGGATTCGGCGGCGGTCCGCCGACGGCAGAGGATAGCACTCGGCCTGCTAGACTCGGCGGCGTGCCCGATCCGGCGACCCTGACGCCCGTGTTGATCGTCCTGCTCGGCATCTGCCTGGTAGGGCTGATCCTGCTCTGGCGGCGGGTGGGGACGCTCCGCGGCCGGCTCGATCGGATCACTCGCGGCGAGGACGGCCAGAGCCTCCAGGGGGTCCTCGAGACGCACCTCGGCCGGGTCGTCCAGGTCCAGTCCGAGGTGGGTCAGCTCGCAAGCCGGACCAGCCGGCTGGAGGTCGACGGCCGGCGCGCCTTCCAGCGGATCGGCCTAGTCCGATTCAACCCGTTCGAGGATACCGGGGGCAACCAGAGCTTCGCGCTCGCGTTGCTCGATGCCGAGGAGGACGGGATCATCATCTCCAGCCTCCATTCCCGCGGCTCCACCCGGATCTACGCCAAGGCGATCGCCGCTGGCCGGCCGGAAGCCGCCCTGTCCGACGAGGAATCGGAGGCCCTCGGCCTGGCTCGAGATGCGACCGGCGGCCGGGTCGCGATCCGGGGCCGGGCGGTTGCGGCCCCCGTCCCGGTCGCCCGCGGCGATCGGTGACGCCAGAGCTGTCACGGGTAGCTGCGATCTTGAGGGCATGCCCCCAGCCAGCCTGACCACCACCACCATCGGCGCCCCACGTCGCCGGACGCCCCGGTCGGCCAACCTCGGTCAGGTCCCGATGTGGGGACCAAGGGTCAGCTCCAGGCCCCGCCTCGTGCCCGTCGACCAACCGCCCGATCGCGCCGTGGACGAGCTGCTCGCCGGCCTGAATCCCGAGCAGCGACGAGCGGTCGTGCACGGTGACGGACCGCTCCTGGTGGTCGCCGGCGCGGGAACCGGCAAGACCCAGGTCATCACCCGGCGGATCGCCTGGCTCATCGCCTCGCGAACGGCCCGGCCTGCCGAGATCCTCGGTCTCACGTTCACGGACAAGGCCGCCGCGGAGATGCAGGCGCGGGTCGACCAGCTCGTGCCCTACGGCTATGCGGACGCAACCATCGCCACGTTCCACGCCTTCGGCGACCGGCTCATCCGCGAGTTTGCCTTCGAGCTCGGCCTGCCACCCGACGCCCGGGTGCTGTCCCAGCCTGAGGTGGTCATCTTCCTGCGCGAGCGGCTCTTCGAATTCGAGCTTGATGCCTACCGCCCGCTCGGCGATCCCACCCGGTTCCTGGGTGCCCTTGCCGGCCATTTCAGCCGTTGCAAGGACGAGGACATCAGCCCGGCTAGTTACCTGGCCGGGGCGGACCGACTCGTCGGCGAGGCCGAGCGCCTGGCCCGGCTGGCCGGGCGAGCGGGGGCCGCCAGCGAGGAGCGCAGCGCCGCCGCCTCGGCCACGGACGCTGCCTCCCGCCAGCTCGAGCTGGCCCGGGCCTACGCTCGCTACCAGGCGCTGCTCGGTGAAGCCGGCCTGCTGGACTTCGGGGACCAGGTGGCCCTGGCCCTGCGCCTGCTGCGGGAATCGCCGGTCGCCCGGCACCAGCTCCAGCGCCGGTTCCGGTACATCCTCGTCGACGAGTTCCAGGACACGAATCGCGCCCAGGCCGAGCTGGTCGCGCTGCTCGCCGAGGGCCATTGCAACGTCACGGTGGTGGGTGACGACGACCAATCGATCTATCGGTTCCGGGGTGCCGCGATCAGCAACATCCTCGAGTTCCGGCAGCGCTATCGACGCTCCCGCCTGGTGGTCCTGCGCCGGAACTATCGCTCCAGGGCCGAGATCCTCGCGGCGAGCCATCGCCTGGTCCAGCACAACGATCCTGATCGTCTCGAGGTCCAAGCCGGGATCTCCAAGCGCCTGCGGGCGCAGCGTCCGGAGCCGCCGGTGGCCACGCGCGTCGCCGCGGTCCGCCACGAATCGTTCGCAACGGCCACCGAGGAAGCGGACTGGATCGCGGCCGAGATCAGCTCCCGGGTCGCGGCCGGGGCACGTCCACGAGACCACGCCGTCCTGGTTCGAACCAATGCCGGTGGCGAGGCGATCCTGCGCAGCCTCAACATCGCCGGTCTGCCGTGGCGCTTCAGTGGCACGTCCGGGCTGTACGGCCGGCCGGAGATCAAGCTCCTGCTCGGGTTCCTGCGCACCATCGCCGACCTCGGCTCGAGTGTCGACCTGTACGGCCTGGCGGCATCCGACATCTACGGGCTGCACGGTCCGGACCTCACGGCCATCGTGAACACCGCCCGGCGCCGCAACCGGTCGCTCTGGGAGGTCCTCGAGGAGCTGGAGCGCCAGCCGGGCATCCTCCGGATCGCGCCGGCGTCCCGGGCGGCGGTCAACCGCCTGGTCGCCGACCTGCGCGCGTACAGCGAGCTCGCCCATGAGCGCCCGAGCGGCGAGGTCCTGTACGCGTTCCTCAAGGGCTCCGGGCTCCTTGCCCGGCTGGCCGCGTCCGAAGGCGGCGCGGGCGAGGAGGCGCTCCAGAACATCGCCCGGTTCTTCGAGATCGTCCGCGGCCAATCCAGCCTGCTGCCCGACGACCGGGCCATCTTCCTCGCCCGCCATCTCCAGACGCTCATCGAAGCAGGCGACGAGCCGCCGACCGCCGAGCTCGATGCCGATGCCGACGTCGTCTCGGTCCTGACGGTTCACAAGGCCAAAGGCCTTGAGTTTGCGACCGTCTTCATGGCCGGCCTCGTCGACGGCCGTTTTCCCACGGGTCCGCGGCGGGAGGGACTGCAGATCCCCGACGAGCTGCTTCATGAGACGATCCCGGGCGGCGACCACCACACCCAGGAGGAGCGACGCCTGTTCTACGTGGGGATGACCAGGGCCAGGGACGAGCTGATCCTGAGCCATGCGGCTGACTACGGCGGGCGGCGAGCTCGGCGCGTCTCGCCATTCGTGCTCGAGGCTCTGGACCTGCCCGTGGCCGCACCGAACGCCGCCGCGGTGCTGCTCGCCGACCCGCTGAAGCGCCTGGCGGGGTCAGCCGCGATCCAGGGCGCCACCCGGGTCTGTCCGGGGACGCCACCGGCGCCGTCGACCGAGCCGCTCTCCTTGAGCTTCTACCAGGTCGACGACTATCTGACCTGCCCCCAGAAATACAAGTTCAACCACCTGCTCCGGGTGCCTGTCTCGCCCCATCACTCGATCATCTATGGCGCCGCGCTGCATCGAGCCGTCCAGGAGTTCCACAAGCGCCACGCTCGAGGCGAGGTGATGTCGGAGCTCGAGCTCACGGAATCGTTCGAGGCAGCCTGGTCCAGCGACGGCTTCCTCAATCGTGATCACGAGCTCGCCCGGCTCGAGGCGGGGCGTTCCGCCCTGCGCAGGTTCCGGCTGGAGCAGCTCGAGCCCGGCGCGGTGATCCCGGCCTACGTCGAGCGCGACTTCGCGTTCAGCCTGGACGGCGACCGGATCCGCGGTCGCTGGGACCGGGTCGACGTCGAGCCCGCGAACACATCCGGCGCTTCGGCTGACCAGGATCCCGCCCCGGACGCACCGGCCGCTGGCGCGTTCCAACCGGACGTGGTGGCGCCCACCCTGGCCCTCCTGCCACGTGAGGTGGTCACGATCACCGACTACAAGTCGAGCGACGTGCGCGACCCGGACAAGGCTCGCCAGCGGGCGCGGGACTCGCTCCAACTGACCATCTATGCCATGGGCTGGCAGGCGATGACCGGACGCCTGCCCGATGCGGTCCAGCTCAACTTCCTCGAAACCGGGCTGGTCGGCCGGGCCGGCGTCGATGACAAGCGCCTGGCGCGGGGGAAGGCCCAGATCCAGGCGGCCGCCACCGGCATCCGCGCCCAGGACTTCAGGCCGAAGCCCGACCTCGTCGCCTGCTCGTACTGCCCGTTCCGCGACATCTGCCCGGCCAGCCTGGCTCGCTAGGACGCCGATGCCACGCTCCGACCAGCGCACGACGCGTGGGTTCCCGGGGTTGCACGCGATCAGCTTCGACTTCGGCAACACCCTCGTCCCGGTCGGGAGCGCGGGACTGGCCGCGGTCGTGGCGCAGATGATCGCAACCATCGCAACGGAGCTCGATCGGATCGACCCAGCCGCGTTCGAGGTCGCCTGGGCCCAGGAACGCAATCGCCAGTTCGCGGAGGAGGTCCCGAAGATGCGCGAAGTCGATCTCGACCGGCGAGTGATCCGGGTCCTGGCCAGGCTGCGGGGCATGCCGGTGCCTCCACCGACCGAGGCCTGGGACGACGAGGCGGCCGGGCGGCTGTCCTCGCCGAGCGATGTCGCCGTTGCGGTTGGCGCCTACAGTCGCGCATTCGTCGAGCTGATTCCGGCGCCGAGCGAGGTCGGCCCGCTTCTCGAACGCCTGGCGGCCCGGTTCGACCTGGCGATCCTCTCGAACTGGCCGCTCGCGAGCACGATCGACGACTTCGTCGAGGCCGCCGGCTGGCGGCCGTTCCTGCGGGCGGTTGTCGTGTCCCAGCGGGTCGGCATGATCAAGCCGGATCCCCGGATCTTCCGGCTGACCGAAATCGCCCTGGACAGCTACGGCGAGGCGATCCTCCATGTCGGCGACGATTGGGCGGCGGACATCGTCGGTGCGAAGCTCGTTGGCTGGCGTGCTGCCTACTACCGAGATCGCCAGGCGGGATCGCCCCTGCCGACATCGCAGCCGGATCAATCGGTCCGGGCGGATCTGGTGATCGACTCGCTCGCCGACCTGGAGGCGGCCGTCGCAGCGGGTGGCCCGGCCTGAGGACGGGCATCGCCACGGTTAGACTCGCAGGTGGATGGAGCCGCGTGACCGCCTGATCAACATCGCGACCCTGGCCTGCGCGGCCATCGCCTGGGTCGCCGTGGCCATCATCCTTACCACCCAGGACCCGCGGGCCAGCGGCCAGGTCGTCTTCCTTGGAGCGGTCATGATCGGCGCAGCAGTCGGCCTCACCTCGGTCCCCATCCTGTGGCTCACCGTGTTCAGCCGCCACGGGCGGATCGCCTACCGCGGCGCCTGGATCCGTGCGTTCCGGCGTGGAGGCTGGATCGCCTTCGCGATCGCCCTGTTGGTCCTGCTCCGCCTGGAGAACGCGTTCGGCCTGCCGATCGCCCTCTTCGTGCTCGTCATCATCGGCGTTGCCGAGGCGACCCTGTCGGTGGATCGATGAGCACCAACGGCACGCCGCCACCCCCGATCCGGCCGCTCCGGACCACGCAGCCGGCCGGGCCGTTCGAGGCCGCCAAGGCGCGCATCGCCGGGCACGTCGAGGCGAACCGGACGGAGATCCTCGAGCTGAGTCACCGGATCCACGCCAACCCCGAGGCGGCATTCGAGGAGATCCACGCTGCGACCTGGGTGGCCGAGGCGATCCGGGCCCACGGCTTCGAGGTTGAACACCCCGCCGGCAGCCAGGCGACGGCCGTCCGCGGCCGGCTGCGCGGCGGTCGCGCCGGCGAGCCCGGCGGAGACCGGCCGCGCATCGGGATCCTGGCCGAGTACGACGCCTTGCCCGGGCTCGGTCACGGCTGCGGCCACAACACCATGGCCGCCTCGGGAATCGGCGCGGCCATTGCCCTGGCCGCGATGGCCTCCGAGCTGCCCGGCGAGATCGTCTTCCTCGGGACACCGGCGGAGGAACGTGGCTCGGGCAAGGAAATCATGCTCAGGGATGGCCTCTTCGATGATCTTGACGCCGCCCTCCTGTTCCACCCCTCGGACATGACCCACATCAGCTGCACCCTGCTTGCGAGCGAGGACGTCGAGATCACCTTCCACGGCTTCCAGGCACACGCCGCCTCGGATCCATGGGCCGGCCGCAACGCCCTCGATGCACTGATCCTCCTGTTCAGCTCGGTTGGCCTGTGGCGGCAGCAGCTCCGCCCTGAGGCCCGCGTCCACGGGGTGATCCTCGAGGGCGGCACGGCGGCGAACATCATTCCCGACCGGACGGTCGCCTGGTTCATGATCCGTTCGCCCGACGAGCAGGAATACGAGCGGATGCGCACCCGCTTCGAGGAGCTCTGTCGGGCTGCCGCCCTCGCGGCCGATTGCACGGTCGATGTCGTGTTCAGTGGACGGGCCACGACGATGCGCAACAACATGACCCTCGGCGACCGATTCGCGGCGAACCAGGCGGCCTACGGCGTGGTCGCCGGGCCGGAGCCCAACAACCTGGGCAGCTCGGACATGGGCAATGTCAGCCTGGTCCTGCCGACCATCCATCCATCGGTGGCGATTTGCTCCGCAGGGGTGCCCGGCCATTCGATCGAGTTCCGGGATGCCGCGGCCATGCCCTATGCCGACGAGGTGACCCTGCTCATGGCGACGGTCGTGGCCCAGACGGCCTACGAGCTGTTCGCCGACCCCGCCCTCGTCGCTGCCACCTGGGCGGAGTTTCGCGCCGGCGGCTGACCAACGACAACCGGGCGGCATACTTCCGCGCCCTCGCAGAATGCTCTCAAGGCGGTGCTAGGATGGCCGCGGCGCCCCGCTGGACGTTCGATGCGAACCGGCGGCGTCCCCAGAAGACGCGATCGAGCGTTCGGGTTCCGGCGCCGCGGCACCGGTCGAGCCCGACAGAGGCGTCTCCCGGAGGTCCGATGGCCGAGCGCCAAGATCCCACTCCCGACGGCGGGTTCGCCGCGGCCAACGGCTGGAACCGCGAGTACGACGTCTATGCCGACTTCGACCTGCCAACGTACGTCGGTCCGACGACGTTCATGAACTTGCCCTGGATCACCGACCCGGCCATCCTGCGGACGCGGCAGACCGACGTGGCCATCATCGGGGCGCCGTTCGATGACGCTGTCAGCCATCGCTCCGGTGCCCGGTTCGGCCCGCGTGCGATCCGCCAGGCCCAGTACACGTCGGGCTCCATCAACTCCCTCCAGCTCGGTGTCGAGCCGTTCGAGGTCCTTGATGTCGTCGACGCCGGTGACGCGAACGTCGTCCCGGCCTGGCCCGAGCGAGCCCACGCGATGATCTATCGCAAGGTTCGCGAGGTTGCCGAGACCGGCGCGATCCCGATCATCCTCGGTGGCGACCATTCGATCACCTGGCCCGCCGCGACCGCGATCGCCGAGGTCCGCCGGCCGGGATCCATCGGCATCGTCCATTTCGACGCGCACGCGGACACCGCCAACGACGACTGGGGGGTGCTCGCGGGCCATGGCACGCCCATGCGCCGGCTCATCGAGTCGGGTGCGGTCAAGGGCTCGAACTTCGTCCAGGTGGGTCTGCGCGGCTATTGGCCGCCGGTCGATGTCTTCGAATGGATGCAGGCCCACGGCCTGCGCTACCACTTGATGCGCGAGATCGAGGACCGCGGTTCGGAGGCGGTGGTCGCCGATGCGATCGCCGAGGCCCTCGACGGCCCGGATTCGGTCTACCTGAGCATCGACATCGACGTGATCGACCCAGGCCTTGCGCCCGGCACCGGGACGCCGGAGCCAGGCGGCATGCTGACCCGCGAGGTGCTCCGGGCGATCCGCCAGATCGTGGCCGCCGTCGACCTCTGCGGAATGGACATCGTGGAGGTCTCGCCGCCGTACGACCACGCTGAGACGACGGCGATGGCCGCCAACCGGGCCGCCCTGGAGGCGATCAGCGCCCTGGCCGTCAAGAAGCGCAGCGGCCGGGTGGTTCGCTGGGAGCCGCCGGCCAGGTGAGCGTCGAGACCGAACCTGATGCGCTGGCCCGGCTCTACGACCTTGACCTGGCCGAGGATCCGGGCGACGACGTCGACCTCTACCTGGCCCTCGCCGAGCGGATGGGCGGCCCGATCCTGGAGCTCGCCGCCGGCACCGGCCGGATCGCCCGGCCGCTGGCCGACGCGGGCTACCCCGTGACGGCACTCGACGTCGATCCGGCGATGCTCGCCCGGCTCACGGCCTCCGACCCGGCCAACCTGACGACCGTCCTGGCCGACCTGACCGGCTGGCGCCCGACCGAGCCTGGGTTCCGCCTTGCGATCCTTGGCCTGAACTCGCTGTTCCTGATGACGGAGCGCCACCTCCAGCAGGCTGCCCTCGCGACCCTCTTTGGCGCACTGGCGCCGGGTGGCCTGGCCGTCGTTGACATCTGGCTGCCGGATGCCGTCGACCTGGCCCGCTACGACCGGCGCCTCCTCGTGGAGTACGTGCGGACGGATCCGCGCACCGGCTCCACGGTCACCAAGACCGTGTCGGCCCTCCACGAGGCCGCCACGACGACCGTGCTGCTCACCGCGATCTACGACGAGGGCCGGCCCGGGGAACCGGTCGTTCGCTGGATCCGGCACGATGTCCTGCGCCTGGTGGGTGCGGCCGAGCTGGCCGACCTGGCCCGCAACGTGGGCTTCGACATCGAGGTCCTGGCCGGCGACTACGGCCTTGAGCCACTCGGTCCGGGAGCGGACCGGGCCATCCTCCTGGCGCGGCGTCCATAGGCTCGATGGCGGTTCGGCGCATGGGCCGATCGGCCGACTAGTCGCGCCGCGTGCGCATGGTATCGTCGGGCGATGGCCAAGGACCAGATCCGGCTCCTGCTCGTCGAAGACGTGCCGCAGGTGGCCCAGTACGTCCGGGGACTGCTCAACGCCCAGAGCGCGATCAAGCTGCTCGACGTTCTCGTGGACGGCTCCAAAGCCGCGACCCAGATCGGTCAGCTTCGACCGGATGTCGTGATCGTCGACGCCCTCCTCCAGGGTCGGGTCAAGGGCCTCCAGCTCGTCGATCAGCTATTTGCCGGCAACGTCGGATTGCCGATGGTGGTGCTGACCGTTCCCCAGCATCCGATCGAGCCGGATCCCGAGCGGGGCATCCACGCCGTCCTGATGATGCCGTTCTCGGGCTTCGACCTGATGAACAAGGTGTCGGCGGTCCACCACGCCTTCCAGGTCAGTGAGCAGGCCGCGGCGTCGCGGGTCCTGACGGTCTTCGCTCCGAAGGGCGGCGTGGGCAAGACCACCGTCGCGTTCAACCTGGCCGTGGCGATGGCCCAGGGCGGCAAGCGCACGGCATTGATCGACGGCAGCCTCCAGTTCGGCGACCTGCGTTCGCTCCTCAAGGTGCCCCCGGACGCGCCTTCGATCCTTGACCTGCCCACCGACCGGGTCCAGGAATCGGACCTCGCCGACGTCCTCTGGCGCGACCCGTCGGGTGTCGATATCCTCCTCGCCCCGCCGCGCATCGAGCAGGCCGAGATGGTCACGGTGCGTGACGTCGACAAGATCCTGTCGCTCCTCCGACGGGTCTACGAAGTCGTGGTGATCGACACCCCGGCCGCCCTGACCGATACGACCCTGAGCTTCCTGGACGCGTGCGACACGATCATCGAGATCGTGACCTTCGATTCGACCACCATCCACAACACGCTCGCGATGGCCGACACCTTCCGCTCGATCGGCTACCCGCCAACCAAGGTCCGCTACCTCGTGAATCGGGCCGATTCGGCCGGCGGCATGGACATCAACGAGCTCGCCCGGGCGATCGGCCGGGTGCCCGAGCACTACGTGGTCTCCGACGGCCGGCTGGTGATCCAGGCCAACAACGGCGGCGTCCCGTTCGTCCTTGCCGAGCCCGGCGCCCAGGTGAGCCAGGACATCACCCGGGTGGCCCAGGAGCTCCTCGTGGGTGACGCCGTCCCGGTCGGGGCGCGGCGCTAGGTCCCATGTCCGATCCGCGTCCGATCGGGGTCTTTGACTCCGGCGTCGGCGGCCTGACGGTCCTGCGCGAGATCCTCCGCCGGTTGCCCGGTGAATCGACCGTCTACCTCGGTGACAATGCCCGGGCACCCTACGGCCCGCGGTCGGACGATGAGGTCCTCGCGTTCAGCCGCCAGGCGGTGGAGCTGCTTGCCGAGCGCGACGTGAAGGCGATCGTCATCGCCTGCAACACGTCCACGGCCATCGCCCTGGCTGATCTCCGCCGGCGCCACGACCTGCCGATCCTGGGCGTGATCCGGCCCGGCGCGGTGACCGCGGCGCTGTCCACGCGCAACCGGCGGGTCGGGGTGATCGCCACGTCGGCCACCGTGCGCTCGCGCGCCTACTTCCAGGCGATCAAGGAGGAGAACCCGGCGATCGAGGTCTATGAGCACGCGACCCCGGCACTCGTACCCCTCGTGGAGGCGGGCCAGCTGCGCGGCCCTGAGGTGGAGGCCACTGTCCGCGAATCGCTGGCCGGACTGCTCGGCGAACGCTCGTCCGATGGCGCGCTCCGTGAGCCCCAACCGGCCTCGGCCGGCATCGACACGCTCCTCCTGGGCTGTACCCACTACCCGCTGATCGAGAGCGTCATCCGGGCCGTGATCGGCGAGCGGATTGCGCTCGTCGATTCCGCGACCGCGACCACCGGTGCGCTCGTCGACCTGCTCGCGATCAACGGCCTCGAGGCACCCGGCTCGAGCCGCGGAACGGCGAGCGACCCAGGTCCGGCCGGCCATGATCGTCCGGCCGCCGCGGCCGGGCCGGCCGTGCATCGCCAGCTCACGACCGGCTCGGTCGATTCGTTCGGCGACCTCGCCGGACGGCTGTTCGGTGCCGCGTTCGTGGATGTCGAGCCGGTCGAGCTGGGCGTCCCGGTCGCATGACGAACCCGCGTCGCGACGACCGCTTGTGGCAGGCCGGCTTCCTCGTGGGATCGGCCCTCGGTGCCGCCGTCACGGTCCTCGGCCGTCGTGCGGAACGCTCCGCCCGGCGCGGGCTGGTGGACTGGAAGCAGGTCGAGTCGGTGGCGATCGGACGACTGCGCAAGGCACCGGGCAGCCTGTCGGCCGCCGAGCTGCAGCGCTCGGAGGCGGCCTATGACGCGGCCATGGCCGTTGTCGTGCCCCGCCTCTCGAGCGCCCTCGGAACGGACCTGCCGGGGATCGTCGATCGAGTCGGCGTCGTGGACCGGGCCGGCTGGGTCCGGGCGAATGCGGCCAGCTTCGGCGACCTGATCGGACGGCTGGAAGGCCAGCTCCTCGACCAGGTGGTGCCGCCGGGCGGCGGGCTCGTGCCGGCGGCCATGGCCATCGCCAACCGCTGGGTCACCACGCGCCAGATCGGCTACCTCCTTGGGTTCATGGGGGCCCGGGTGCTGGGCCAGTACGACCTGGCTCTCCTGGCGGCCGAGAGCACACCCGGCCGGCTGCTCTTCGTCGAGGAGAACATCCGCCAGACGGCGCGGGTCCTGGACGTCCCCCTCGATCCCTTCCGGACGTGGATCGCGCTGCACGAGACGACCCATGCCTTCGAGTTCGAGGCCCATCCCTGGCTCCGGCCGTATCTCGCCGAGCGTCTCGAGCGCCAGCTCAGCGCCTTTTCCAACGGCGCCGCATCACTCAGCCGCGACGGCCTGAAGCGCTTCGGCAAGTCGCTGCGCGGCGAGGGTGGCACCGAGCACTGGATGGAGCGGCTCATGGACCCTGAGCAGCGCCGCCTCTTCCGCGAGACCCAGGCCGTGATGAGCCTGCTGGAGGGCTTCAGCGATTTCGTCATGGACGAGTACGGTCGCGACCTCGTCCCCGGCGTCGAGCGGATCAGCGAGAGGTTCCATGCTCGCCGCGACCAGAAGAAGACCGGCGTCGAGCGGGCGGTCATGCGCCTGATCGGGATGGACCTGAAGATGGAGCAGTACCGCAAGGGCGAGAAGTTCGTGGCGGCGATCGCCCAGGCCGGCGGTCCCGCTGCACTGAACCGCCTTTGGGAGGGGCCCGAGAGCCTGCCCCGTGATGGCGAGATCGAAGCTCCGGAGCGCTGGCTGGCGCGGGTGATCGGCTCGAGGCAGGACGCTTGAGCGAGACGAGGCAGGTGGCTGGCCCGGGCCGCGGAGCGCACGGCGTGCCTGCGGCGATCGCCCTCAGCCCGATCCTCTCGGCTCGCTACCGGGCCCGCGACCTCGAACGGATTCGGGCCGCCGCGCCGGGGGCACGCCTCGTGATGGTGTCCTTCGAGGGCCTGGCCGATGGACCCGTTGACGACGTGGAGGTCCTGCTCCGCGGATTCCTCGGCGCGGATGCCTTTGATCGGGTCCTCGCCCGTGCCCCGCGCCTGGCCTGGGTCCACTCAGCGACGGCCGGCGTCGAGCGCGTCCTGACCCCGGCCAGCCGCCAGCGGGATCTCGTGATCACGAACGCCCGGGGCGTCTTCTCCCAGCCGATCGCCGAGTACGTCCTGATGATGATCCTGGCCGTCAGCCGGCGTCTGCCTCAGCTGCTCGAGCTCCAGCGCGAGCGAACCTGGCAGCCCCTCGAGGGCGCCGAGCTCGGCGACGTGACCGTGGGTGTCGTGGGCCTTGGCTCGATTGGCCGGGCCGTTGCCAGGCTGGCCAAGGCGTTCGGCTGCCAGGTGATTGCCACCCGGCGCCGTTCCGAGATCGGCAGCGCCAGTGGCAGTGCCGCCGCCGAGGGCGAAGCCGATACGAGCGGCGAGCTGACGATCGACAGGATCCTCGGCCCCGACGGCCTGCCCGAGCTCCTCGCCGAGTCCGACTTCGTCGTCCTGGCAGCGCCGCTGACCCCGGCCACCGAAAACCTGATCGACGCGGCCGCCCTTGAGGCGATGAAGCCAGGTGCCTGGCTGATCAACGTGTCGCGCGGCCGGCTCGTCGATGAGCGAGCGCTGCTGCGCGCCCTCCACGAGGGCCAGATCGGCGGGGCGATCCTGGACACCTTCCGCGACGAGCCGCTGCCCGCGACCTCGCCGTTCTACGCGCTGGACAACGTGATCGTCACGCCCCAGAGCTCGTGGTCAAGCGGGCGCGTCCTCGACCGCTCGGTCGAGCTGTTCTGCGACAACCTGCGCCGCTACAAGCTCGGCGAGCCACTCCTCAACGTGGTCGACCCAACCGCCGGCTACTGACGACACGGCGATCGGTCCGATCGAGGACAATCGCCGGGCATGCAGATCGCGATCGTCGGGCTTGCCGGATCGGGTAAGACCACCGTCTTCAACACGCTGACCCGGGGCCACGCCGAGACCGGCGGATTCGGCGGGATGCAGCTCAATGTCGGCGTCGTCAAGGTCCCAGATCCGCGGCTCGACCGCCTCGCCGCGATCTTCAAGCCCAGGAAGGTCGTCCAGGCCGACGTCACCTATGCCGACCTGCCAGCTCCGCCCGCTTCCTCGGAAGGTCACGTTGGCACCGAGGAGCTGCCCGCCGAGCACCTGGCACGCCTGCGCGACTCGGACGCCCTGCTCCACGTCGTGCGGGCGTTCGAAGACCCGTCGGCGCCCCATCCTGATGGCTCGGTGGATCCGTGGCGGGATATCGAGCGTCTGGACCTCGAGTTCGTCCTGGCGGACCTGACCATGACCGAGCGGCGCATCGAACGGCTCAAGGCCACCGGCCGCCACGGGACGCCCGCCGAGCGCGAGTCGAACGAGCGCGAAGAGGTGGTCCTGACCCGGCTCCACGCCGGGCTGGTGACCGGCTCGCCGATCCGCGACGTCGAGCTCGACGCCGACGAGGAGAAGGTCCTGCGGGGCTTCCGATTCCTCAGTCAGAAGCCGGTCCTTGTGCTGCTCAACGTGGGCGAAGGCGATATCGCCCGCGAGACGGAGATCGTGGCCGGGATCGCCGAACGTTACGACCACCGCAACGCGCTCGTGGAGGCGCTCTCAGCCCGGATCGAGATGGAGCTGGGCGAGCTCGAGCCGGACGAGGCCGCCGCGTTCATGGAGGAGCTCGGAATTCATGGCTCCAGCCTCGATCGGGTGATCGCCCTGTCGTACAGGCTGCTCGGCCTGGTCAGCTTCCTGACTGCAGGCCCCGACGAGGTCCGGGCCTGGCCGATCCCGTCGGGCTCCACCGCGGTCGATGCGGCCGGGGCGATCCACACGGACCTGGCGAAAGGCTTCATCCGGGCCGAGACGGTTGCTTACGAGGACCTCCTCGAGCACGGCTCGATGGCCGAGTCTCGCAAGCACGGCCGCCTGCGCTCCGAGGGCAAGACCTACGTCGTCAAGGACGGCGACGTCCTCGAGATCCTGTTCAGCAAGTAGCGCCTCGCCCCTCGGCCCCGGTGGCCGGGCGAGGCAACCGATCACGATCGAGGCGGCTCGTGTTCTCGCAGCTCGGCCCACGCGGGCCGAGGCAACCGATCGGGATCGAGGCGGCTCGTGTTCTTGCAGCGAGAACAAAACGACCGAATGACGGCCCGGCGTCATCGCGGAGTCCCGCAATGTGCCGCGTTGTTCTTGCCCGCAGAACGAATCGCCCGGATGACGTTTCTCGACGTCGATCCCTGACTGGATTCGGGCGTTTTGTTCTTGTGAGAAGAACTCGGTCAGGCGATCTGCGGGCCCGCGTTTGGCCGGTGGCGTCTGGCCGCCGGTTTGCCCGCCCGCGCTTCCGCCCGGGCTTCCGCCCCGGTCCCCGGGGCCAACCACCTCAGTTCAGGGACGGGTCCCGGTTCGGGCGGAGCTCGGCGATGACCGCCCGGTAGTCGGGCAGGTCGTCC
>JBEPUS010000036.1:0-16976 GCA_041691435.1 Chloroflexota bacterium | reverse complement strand
ATCACCTGTTGCTTCATCTCCCGCGCGAGCGGCACTCGGTCCTCCGAACACGAATTCGTTGATTGTTCATCTGTTTGACCGGCGGATGGTACCACAGGCCCGCTGACGGGCCACCCGGCGGGCTCGAGCTACCCGGGGCGCGTGCCGCTCGGCTACGTGCCCGGCGTCCGTCGCGGCTCGTGGCGGCGTGGCGGCTCGTGGCGGCTCGGCTACGTGCCCGGCGTCCGTGGCGGCTCGTGGCGGCTCCCCGGGTGCCGGGGGGGCGCGTGCCGCTCGGCTTCGTGCCCGGCGTCCGTGGCGGCTCGCGGCGGCTCGCGGCGGCTCCCGGGTGCCGGCAGGCTGCCCGACTTGCTGGCTGTTCTTTGCAGCAGGACAACCGGGCAGCCCGGCAGACGCCCGAGCGCGATCGTTGCACGATCATGCAGCGCCGACTCTGCCGCGCGTGAGCTCAAGGAAGGCGATGCACGTTACGCGGATACGCATCCACGACGATGGGGCGTTGGGCCGGGTACCCCCGATTTGTCCTGTCACGAAGAACAAGCCAACACGCAAGGCCATTCGTTGCGGCCGCGGCCAAGCTCCGGCTGCCGTTCGCCAGATCCGGCCGTCGACTCCGGGTCCCGCAGATTGCCCCGCTCAATCGTTGCGATTGGGGCGGATTCGATCGACGAGCCGGCGGAACCGCCCTGGCGGCTCCGGCTCCGGGACTCGATCGGAGTCCTCGGGCTCTGGCGGACCTTCGTGATACTCGTCGCTCAACGTGCTCATCGGGATCGGGATCATCCCGTACGACGTGTCGGTCAGGAATGCGCCCGCGTTGTGAACAGCCTTCTTGCGCTCCGGCTCGGGCATCTCGCACCTCTTCGGACGCGCCACCGATCGCGGCGCCTGGTCCGAGCGCCACGCTGCGCCCGCTCCACGCCGGCGTCAAGCCTGCCCTTGTCTCTCGTCCGCGGCGGAGCGCTCCTCCCGATATCCTGCAACGCCGGGATGCAGGCGGCTCTGCGACGCGGCCCACGCTTCGTCATGCCGGCGTAGTGAACCGATCCGGACTGGTTCGGTGGCGGCGTGGCCTGGACACGGGGCTCCACCTGTTCTTCGGGCAAGAACAGACAGCGAGAATGGCTCGCGTCGCGATCGTTGACCGTGAAGGAGCATGCGACCAGGCTCGCGGCTCACGCTTACCCGCGGATACTCATGCATGGCTAGCGGATATGCATCCACGACCGGCGGTTCACCGTGACGCGTTACCCCGATTCGTTCTTCCACGAAGGACGGCCCGCACGGCTGCCTGGCCCGCTTGGCTGCTCGCGCCAACGCGACCGGCGGCGCTCGAAGGTGGCACCGAGTACCACTCGGGTACGTATTCGGGAATCGGCTGGATGTCGCAGATCAGGACGCCGGCGAAACGAAGCGAACGCGGATGCGCTCCCCCGTCGGCGTGGTCGAACGCGGGCCCAGCTCGAGGCTGAGCCTGCCGCCGGCTGCGACGGTGGCCACGGCCGCAACGCGGTTGCCGAATCGTGGCTGATCGGGCGCCCACGCCGGCTCAAGGTCTACCCGGTAGCGGCCGCTGGGGGGCAGGGCCACAGGCAGCTCGAACCGGACATCGAGCCCCGCGGCATCGGCCTCCGTCCTGCGGGACGCGCGCTGCACAACCTTTCCTGTCACGGCAACCGACCGTCCCAGCAGCCGCCGAGCGGCGGCCAGCTCGCCTGCGGCGATCTCGGCCCGGATCTCCGTGCTCCGGACGGGCCGGCCGTCGATCTCGAACGGGTCGACCACGACAACGGCGAACCCCATCGTCCGGCCCAGCTCCGTCAACGCCCCGGGCGTCCCGCCGCGTTCGTGACCGAAGGCCGCGTCGGGCGTCATGAGGAAGCCGCCCAGCTCGAAGCGCCGGGCAATTGCGGCCACGAACGCATCGAACGGCGTCATCCGGACGGCGGCGTCGAAATGCTGGACGACCACGACGTCCACTCCTGCCCGGCCAAACCGCACGAGGCGCTCCGCCGGGTCGCACAGCACGGGCGGTGCCGCACCGACGAGGATCTCGTCGGGATGGTGGTCGAACGTGATCACGGCGGGTCGAGCCGCTTGGCTCGCGGCAGCCGCGCGCAACCGAGAGAGCAGGTAGGCGTGCCCGCGATGCAGGCCGTCGAACGCTCCGACGACGAAGAAGAGCCGGCCGGCCGATGGCCCGGGGTCGAGACCGCCAGGCTCTGGACGGCCCGGCCCGAGGACGCCGCCCGGGATCACCCGGGCCGCGCCGTGATCAGGCATCGACAAGGACCTTGTCGGGCATCACCCGCGTGCCGTCCCAGCGCCCGAAGCCAACGAGGTCGCCGGCCGGCGAGAGCAGCCGGACGGGCGCCTCGCTGGCCGGTCCCGAGACGCCTGCCGAGGGCCGGATGAACTGGCCCCGGACCACGGCTTGCAGCTCATCATCGGTCAACTTGATCGCCGCGAGGTCGAGCCCGGTATCGATCGGCTTGAGCAGCTTCGCGAGGGCGGCCGGGCCTTGCTCGACGGCTGCCCGGACCACGTCCAGGGGTAGTGCATCGGCCAGGCGGAACGGCCCGCTGGCGGTCCGGCTCAGCGCACCCAGGTAGGCCCCGGTCCCGAGCGCGGCACCCAGGTCCCGGGCGATGGCCCGGATGTAGGTGCCGGCCGAGCAGTCGACTTCGACGATCGCGATCGGCCGGTCCGGGTCGGACGCGTCCCAGTCCAGGAGCTCGATCCGGTCGATCTCGACGGACCGTGGGCTGAGCTCCGGCTTCTGGCCGGCGCGGGCCAGGGCGTAGGCCCGGCGACCGGCGACCTTGACCGCCGAGTAGGCCGGCGGCACCTGGACGATCGGGCCGCGAAACGCGCCAAGGGCGGCCTCCACGGCAGCCCGTTCGAGGCTGGGCCCGGGCAGCGGCGTGAGCTCGCCTTCCAGGTCGTCGGTGGTGGAGCTTGCCCCGAAGCAGACGGTCGTCCGGTACTGCTTCCGATCCCCGAGGTGGTACTCGACAACCCGGGTTGCTCGCCCCAGGAAGATCGGCAGGACCCCCCGGGCGAACGGATCCAGCGTTCCGCCGTGACCCACCCGCTTCATCCCGCTCAGCCGGCGAACAAGCCCGACGATGTCGTGCGAGGTCGGGCCGGCGGGCTTGTCGACGATCAGGATGCCGTCGAGCCGGACGGCGCGGGCAGCGGGGCTCATCGGACGACGGCGCGGACCAGCCGGCTGGCTTCGGCGAGCACCGCCCGTCGCGCCTCGTCCAGTGGCTGGTGGATGGTGGCGCCCGCCGCACGAGCATGCCCGCCTCCGCCAAAGGTGCCGGTCAGGACCGTCGCATCAACCCCACCGGGCTTCGTCCGGACGCTGATCCTGGTCTCGCCGGCGGCCTCCTTGAAGATGATCGCGACCTCTGCCGCGTCGGCCTGCGAGACCAGGTCGATGATCCCCTCGGAGTCCGCCGGAGTCGTGCCAGTGGCAGTGAGATCCGCAGCGAGCAGGCTCGACCAGACCACCCGCCCCGCGTCGGACGTCTCGAGGCGCTCCAGGACTCGCCCGAAGAGGCGCAGCTGGCCGTCCGGTTTCGTCCGGTAGAGGCGGCGCGAGATCTCGGCCAGTGGTGCGCCGACCTCCACGAGGGCGGCCGCCACCTGCAATGTCCGCGGCGTGACGTTCGAGTGGGCGAAGGTGGAGGTGTCCATGACGATGCCGGCCATCAGGGCGGTGGCCAGGGCACCGTCGCTCGCGTCGAGGGGCACGCCGAGGCGGGCCGCAAGGAGGACCACCATCTCGCACGTTGCGGCGCTGTTCGCGTCGACCCAGTCGCCACTCGGCGTGGCCGAGCCCGGATTCGAGAGGTGGTGATCGATGATCACCCGGGGCAGGCGTGCGAAGAGCTCGGCGTGCCGCCGGCCCACGGCGCCCACGCGCTCGAGGGTGCCGCAGTCCACGATCACGAGCAGGTCATAGTCGGCCTTCGGGTCCGGGTCGGTGCGCTCGGCCGTGACGCCGGGCAGGAAGTCGTAGAGCGGCGGGACCGGATCGGTGCAGATCGTGGTCGCCCGGCCGCCATGCTGCTCGATGATCCGGGCGACGCCCTGGGCTGCTCCCAGGGTGTCCGCGTCCGGGTTCTCGTGGCTGACGATCAGCGCCTCGCGGGCGGCGGCAATTCGCTCGGCGACCAGGTCGGGGACCGCAGCCAGGTATTCCCCCAGGTCGACGGTCACCGCCCCGGCCTTCGGCTCCCTGCCGTGCGGTTCGTGGGGTTGGCCGACCCATTCCCGCGGTAGCGGCCGCGGCGCGCAGCCCGATTGACCGGGGCCACGGGCAGGATCAGCTCCGCCTCCCCCGCCACGGCCGGGTCAGCGGCCTCTTCGGGCTCGGCATCGCCTTCCTGGTGACGGCGGATCACCGGGGTCGGCAGCGTCTCGCCAAGGGGCGCCTCTTCCAGGGGCGTGCGGCCCTGCTCGAGCTCCTCGAGCAGGTGGAGCACGCGCGTACCGGTCTCGGCCGTCTCGTCGAGCCGGATGTGCAGGTTGGGGATGCGCCGCAGGCGCAACCGCGAGCCCAGCTCGTGACGGACGAACGGCATCGCATGTTCGAGCGCGCGGACCGTCTCCGTCCGTTCGGCCGGGTTGCCGATCACGCTGACCCAGACCCGGGCGTGGGCGAGGTCCGCAGTGGTCTCGACCCTGGTCACCGTGGCGAAGCCGATCCGGGGATCCTTGACCTCCCGCGACAGCAGTCCGCCGATCTCCTGGCGGAGCAGCTCGTCGATCCGATCCGTTCGAGCGGTCACTAGCTGGCTCGCGCCCGGCTGACCGTCTTCGTGCTGAAGCATTCGATGATGTCGCCTTCCTGGAGCTCCTGGTAACCGGCCAGGCCGATACCGCATTCCAGGTTCTGGGCGACTTCCCGGGCGTCATCGCGGAAGCGTCGGAGCGACTCGATCCGGTCCGTCGCGACCACCTTGCCGCCCCGGATGACCCGGGCGCCGCCGCGGATGATCCGGCCGTCGGTCACGAAGCAACCGGCGATGACCGTCGACTTGCCGACCTTGAAGATCTGGCGGACCTCGGCGCGGCCCTCCACGACCTCGACGATCTCCGGCTCGAGCAGCCCACCGAGGGCCGCGTCGATGTCATCGGTCAGCTTGTAGATGATGTCGTAGAGCCGGACGTCAACGCCTTCGGAGTCCGCCGAACGGCGGGCCGTGTCGGTGATCTTCGTGTTGAAACCAACGACGATCGCGTTCGACGCCGAGGCCAGCAGGATGTCGTTGTCGGTGATGTCGCCCGTTCCCTCGTGGAGAACGTTCAGCCGGACGTCATCGCTCGAGAGCTGGTCCAGCGCGTGGGTGATCGCGCCGAGCGAGCCACTCACGTCGGCCTTGAGAATGATCCGGAGCTCCTTGGCCTGACCCGCCTGGATCTGGCGATAGAGGTCCTCGAGCGTCGCCTGGCCACTCGCATCGCCACCCTTGGCAGCATCGGCGGCCTGGCGGGCCTCGACCAGCGTCCGGGCTTCCTTCTCGTCGGCGACCACGCGCAGGATGTCTCCGGCCATCGGCACAGCAGCCAGGCCGAGGATCACCGCGGCGGTGGACGGGCCGGCGCTCGTGATCCGCTTGCCCAGCGAGTTCTCCAGCGCCCGGACCTTGCCGTAGGTCGCCCCGACGGCGATCACGTCACCGACGCGCAGCGTACCGGTCTGGACGATGGCAGTGGCAACAGGACCGCGGCCCTTGTCGAGCTCGGCCTCCACGATCGTGCCGACGGCCGCCCGCTTCGGGTTGGCCTTGAGCTCCTGGAGGTCGGCGACCAGCAGGATCATCTCCATCAGCTCGTCGAGGCCGGTGCGGGCCTTGGCCGAGACCGCCACGAGCGGCGTGTCGCCGCCGTATTCCTCGACGATCACGCCGGCTTCGGAGAGCTCGTTCTTCACTCGCTCGGGGTTCG
This sequence comes from Chloroflexota bacterium, assembly GCA_041691435.1. Classification (GTDB taxonomy): domain Bacteria; phylum Chloroflexota; class Limnocylindria; order Limnocylindrales; family CSP1-4; genus Palsa-1033. The sequence goes on along the minus strand of JBEPUS010000036.1, from coordinate 11,015 downwards.
AGTCCGGCTTGTCGATCTTGTTCAGGGCGATGATGATCGGAACCTTCGCCGCCCGGGCATGGTCGATCGCCTCGAGCGTCGTGGCCATGACGCCGTCGTCCGCCGCGACGACCACGATCGCGATGTCGGTCACCCGGGCGCCCCGCGCACGCATCGCGGTAAAGGCCTCGTGGCCCGGCGTGTCCAGGAAGACGATTCGGCGACCGTCCTTGGTCACCTCGCTGGCGCCGATGTGCTGGGTGATCCCGCCCCGCTCGCCGGCCGCGACGGTCGTCGTGCGCAGCGCGTCGAGCAGGCTGGTCTTGCCATGGTCGACGTGGCCCATGACGGTCACGATCGGTGCCCGGGTCTCGAGCAGCGCCGCATCGTCCTGCTCGAAGAGGACTTCCTTGGTCGCCGCGTCGGGTACCGCTTCGACGCCGGGCACGGCCTCGCGCGGGCTGTTGGCCACGACGACCTCGGCCACCTCGAAGCCAAGCTCACCGGCGACCAGCGACGCGGTGTCGCGGTCGATGAGCTGGTTGATCGTCGCAAAGATTCCGCTCTTGATCAGCTCGCGGATCACGTCCGCGGCGTTGACGTCGAAAAGCTCGGCGAGCTCCTTGACGGTGATCGTCGGCGGCAGCTCGATCGCGCCACGTTCGCGTGGATCGAGAACCTGCACACCACCTGGTCCCGTGCCGTTATCCCGGCGCGGCGGCTTGCGCGGTCCGCGCCGGCCGCGGGTGCCGCTCCTACTCCTTGCCACGATCGTCTCCTCCGGTCATCAGTAACGCCCGATCCTCGGCTGGGATCGAGACGGACAGCGCCCGAGCGAGGGCGCCCTTGTTCAATGCTTGTTCACGGCACGGCCCGTCGGCGCAAACGTACGCGCCGCGACCGGCGAGCCTGCCCGTTGGATCCTCGATCACCCGACCGCTCGACGTCCGGACGATCCGGACGAGCTCTCGCTTGGGCCTGGTCGTGCGACACGCGACACAGGTTCGGGCCGGGACCGGCCGTGGACTGCGCGCCGCGATGGCGCCGCCTACGACGCCACCTCCTCGGTGGACTTCCTGGCCCGAGCCTTGGGAGCGGGCTTGGCGGCCGCCTTGGCGAGCGCGGGCTTGGTGGTCCCGGTCTTGCCGGCCGCGGCCTTGGCCGTGACGGCCTTCGCCACTGCGGGCTTGGTGGGCGCTGCCTTGGTGGGCGCTGCCTTGGCGGGCGCTGCCTTGGCGACCGTCTTGGGCGTCTTGGGCGTCTTGGGCGTCTTGGCCGTGGCTGCCTTGGCCGTTGCTACCTTGGCTTCGGCCGTCTTGGTGGTTGCCTTGGCAGCCGCAGGCTTTGCAGCCGCAGACTTGGCAGACGCAGGCTTGGCAGCCTTTGGCGCCTTGGCGGCGAGCTTCGCTTCGTCCTCGGCAGCCGGCTCGGCGAGGGCCTTGGCCGCCTTGGGCTTGGCCGCGGATCTGGCCGGCTTCACGGGCTGGGCGGCGGCGGCCACGGCATCGGCAGCGGCCTGGGAGGCAGCCTCTTCGGCAACCTTGGCGGCCTCGGCGACGCTCACGTCGCTCCGGATGTCGATGCGCCAGCCGGTCAGCTTCGCCGCCAGTCGGGCGTTCTGGCCCTCTCGGCCGATGGCCAGGGAGAGCATCCGCTCGGGCACGGTCACGCTCGCGATCCGGTGTTCCTCGTCGATCTGGACATCGAGGACCTGGGCCGGGCTGAGGGCGTTGGCAACGAAGACCGCCGGGTCATCGTTCCAGGGGATCACGTCGATCTTCTCGCCGGCCAGCTCGGCCACCACCGCCTGTACCCGCGCCCCGCGCTGGCCGACGGTTGCCCCGACTGGGTCGAGCCCGTCCTGGCGGCTCCACACGGCGACCTTCGAGCGGCTGCCGGCCTCGCGGGCGATCGCCTTGATCTCGACCGTGCCGTTGTGGATCTCGGGCACTTCGAGCTCGAAGAGCCGGCGCAGGAAGTTCTTGTGCGAGCGGCTGATGAAGAGCTGCGGGCCGCGCAGGCCGCGGCGGACCTCGAGGACGAGGGCCTTCACGTTCTGGCCGATCCGGTAGTGCTCCAGCGGGGACTGCTCGGTCGTGGCGAGGATCGCCTCGGCGCGGGCGACGCCGCCCTGGCCGACGAGCTCGAGGATGATCGCCCGCGGCTCGATCCGGTTGACCGTGCCGGTGATCAGCTCGCCGTCGCGGCTGGCGAACTGGTCGAAGGCGACGTCACGCTCGGCCTCGCGCAGGCGCTGCAGGACAACCTGCTTGGCCGTCTGGGCATGAATCCTGCCAAACGAGTTGGGATCCATCTCCTCGATCTCGACGAGGTCGCCCAGGACCGCCGCCGGATTGAAGGCCTTGGCCTCGTCGAGGCCGAACTCGGTCAGTGGATCGGTGATCTCGCCAACGGCGATCTTCGCCCGGAAGACGCGGACCTTGCCGGTCTCCCCGTCGATCCGGACGCACACGTCCTCGTCGCCGGGCTGGCGCCGGTAGGCGGACTGGATGGCATCTTCAACGGTGTGGATCAGCTGGTCCCGGGGGACCTGCTTCTCGGCATTGAGCTGGAGCAGTGCAGTGACGAAGTCACGATTCATGGTGAGCCTCCCGTCACGTCTGCCGTTCGCCGGCCCAAATTCCGTCTTGTCCGACCGCCAAAAAAAACGTGGGGGGTCACCCACGTTCCATCAGAGCGGCCGGTGAAGTTGAACTGGAGTATACACCCGAGGGGGTGGACCGTCGATCGCCTTCAGGCAGGGATCGACGCGGGCTCCGGGTAGCGCCGAGCCACATAGTCGTCAAGAATTCGCTTGAACTCCTCCACCAGCCCATCGCCGCGGAGGGTCCGGTCGAGCTGGCCATCGATGAACACCGGCGCGACGGGCTCCTCGAAGGTCCCCGGCAGGCTGATCCCGATGTCGGCGTGCTTGCTCTCGCCGGGCCCGTTCACCACGCAGCCCATCACCGCGACGCGCATCTCCTCCACGCCGGGATGGCGCTCCTGCCAGACCGGCATCTGATCCTTCAGGTAGGCCTGGATCTGCTGGGCCATCACCTGGAAGAAGACCGACGTCGTCCGTCCGCAGCCCGGGCAGGCACTGACCTGGGGCAGGAAGCTGCGCAGGCCCATCGACTGGAGGACCTGCTGGGCGACCTCCACTTCCAGCTCCCGGCCGGCTCCCGGCTCGGGCGTGAGCGAGACCCGGATCGTGTCGCCGATCCCCTCGTTCAGCAGGATCGCCAGGCCGGCCGTCGACGAGACGATCCCCTTCATCGCCATGCCTGCCTCGGTGAGGCCAAGGTGAAGCGGATAGTCGGACATCGGCGCGAGCCGTTCGTAGACATCCACCAGGTCGCGAACGCCGGAGACCTTGGCGCTCAGGATGATCCGGTCATGACCAAGCCCGGTCGCCTCGGCGAGCTCCGCCGAGCGCATCGCCGAGGCGAGCATCGCCTCGATCATCACGTCGCGCGAATCGCGCGGCTCGGCCAGCCTGGCGTTGGCTTCCATGAGCTCGGTCAGGAGGGCCTGGTCGAGCGAGCCCCAGTTCACCCCGATCCGGACCGGCTTGTTGTTCTCGATCGCGATCCGCACGATCGTCTGGAAATGCTCGTCGTGGCGCTTCGCCCCCACGTTGCCGGGGTTGATCCGGTACTTGGCGAGGGCCGCCGCCGTCTCCGGGTAGCGCTCGAGGAGGATGTGGCCGTTGTAGTGGAAGTCACCGATCACCGGGACGTCGACGCCCAGGCCGCGGACCTTGCGGATGATCTCCGGGACGGCCGCGGCGGCGGGCTCGTTGTTGACCGTGATCCGGACCAGCTGGCTCCCGGCGTGAGCGAGCTGCGCAACCTGGATGGCCGTGGCATCGGCATCCGCCGTGTCCGTATTGGTCATCGACTGCACGACGATCGGATGGGCCGAGCCGACAAGGACGCCGCCCACGTCCACGCTGACCGTCGGCCGACGTCGCGGCCGGAGCTGGTCGGGGCTGCTCATGGGGTGCCCGACCCGAGGTTCGTCACGTCGAAATAGGTGATCCACACGAGGAACGCCATGAGGAGTCCGAAGCCGGCCAGGTAGGTCAGCTGCTCGGCACGCACGCTGAAGCGGTTGCCCACGACGCGCCGGATCAGCAGGAAGAGCACCCGGCCGCCGTCGAGCGGTGGGAACGGCAGGATGTTGACGAGGGCCAGGTTCGCCGAGAGGAGGGCCGCGATGTACAGCAGGTAGATCGGGCCCAGGTCCCAGAAGACGGTCCCAACCTGCTGGGCGATGCCCACCGGTCCGGTGACCGGCGGACGCTCGGTCGGGTGGTTGATGATCGAGCTGCCGAGTTGGCCGAGGCCGTCGGCAATCAGGCCCAGGGCGTTCGAGGTCTCATTGAGGCCGGTCTGCAGCGACGTGACCGGATCGTGGCCCAGGTACGCACCGGTCGGTGCGGCCTGGAGCACGGAGATGCCCAGCGGGCCTTCGCGCAAGGGATTGCCGCTGGCGATATTCGCGTTGTTGACCTGGTCGATCTCGGCCTGCGAGCGGAGGGCAACGGACAGCACCGCGGAGCTGCCGTCGGCGCGATGGACCTGGAGGCTGACGGTCTGGCCGGCAAGCGCGTAGAAATCGTCGACCGCGGTTCGCCCACCGAAGGCCTCGTACACGGCTCCGTTCACCGAATCGATCCGGTCGCCCCGCTGGAGGCCGGCCGTGGCCGCCGGTGAGCCGGCCTGGACCGTCGTGAAGGTGACCCCCACGCGGGGCGTGGCCACGAGTGCGATCCCGAAGAAGATGAGGAAGGCCAGCACGAGGTTCATCACCACCCCGGCGACGAGCACGATCACCTTGACCGGCAGCGCGGCCCGGACGAACGAGCGGGGATCGTCGGAGTCGCCGTCCTCGCCCTCGAGCTTGACGAAGCCGCCGATCGGCAGCCAGTTCAGGGTGTAGATCGTCTCGCCGCGCGACGCCAGGACCCTGGCGCGGGGCGGGAAGCCAATCCCGAACTCGTGGACCCGGATCCGGGCGAGGCGGGCGGTGAAGAAGTGGCCGGCTTCGTGGATCACCACGATCGCGGTCAGGACCGCCATGAAGATGACGATCGTGACCAGGGTCTGGCTGATCGAGCCGAGGATCTCCATCAGGCGACCGCCCCGCTCGCATACGTCGCCCGGACCTCGTGGTCCAGCGCCACCAGCGCCTCGAGGTCGGGCGCCTGGTCCGCGCCGCCACCGAAGCGCTCAACGGCCGCCTCGAGCAGGGCGGGGATCCCCGGGAACGGCAGGCTCCCGGCCAGGAACCGGGCGACCGCGACCTCGTCCGCCGCGATCAGCACTGCCGTCGCGCGCGACCCGATCCGGCCGGCCGCACGGGCAATCCGGAGCGCGGGGAACCGGCGCTCGTCGGGCGCCTCGAACAGCAGCGGACCCACGCTGAGCAGGTCCGGCGGACTGGCCGGTGATGGGTGTCGGGTGGGATAGGTCACGGCGTACTGGATCGGCAGGCGCATGTCGGGCGTGCCGATCTGGGCCTTGAGGGAACCGTCGACGAACAGCACAGCCGAGTGGACGACGCTCTGTGGGTGGATGACCACTTCGATCGCGTCGTAGCCAACATCGTACAGCCAGTGCGCCTCGATCACCTCGAGGCCCTTGTTCGCGAGCGTCGCCGAGTCGACCGTGATCTTGGCTCCCATTCGCCAGGTTGGATGCTGGAGCGCCTGCTCGGGAGTCACTCCGGCGAGCTCCTCGAGCGTCCGGCCCCGGAACGGGCCGCCGGATGCGGTGAGGATCAGCCGGGCGACGCCCATCATGTCTTCGCCGGCGAGGCACTGCCAGATGGCCGAGTGCTCGGAATCGATCGGCCGGAGCCAGGCCAGGGGGCTGCCTGCCGGGTCCGCTGGGTCACTCGCGGCCCGGGCGGCCGCCTGCGCCCGGGCCACGGCCATCACGAGGTGACCGCCGGCGACGAGGGTCTCCTTGTTGGCAGTGGCCACGACCTTGCCCGCCTGGAGCGCGGCCAGGCTGGGCCGCAGGCTGACGACCCCGCCGGTCGCGACGATCACCAGGTCCACATCGGCCCGGGTCGCCAGCTCGAGCAGCTGGTCCGGTCCGCCGACCCGCTCGGTGCCCGCCGGCAGGTCAAGCCGGGCGAGACCAGCGGGGTCGGCCAGGGCGACGGCCGCCGGCCGGCAGCGCCGAGCCTGTTCCTCGAGGAGCCCGGCCTGCGAGCCCGTCGCCAGCGCGACCACCCGGACCGCGTCAGCCAGCCCGGTCAGGACGTCGATCGCCTGGCGGCCGATCGAGCCACCCGACCCGAGGAGCGCAACCCGGAGCGGCGACCGTCCAGCCGTGGTCATCGCAGGAATGTCAGCACGAACAACGTCATCACGGGCGCCGCCAGGAGGAACGAATCAAGGCGGTCGAGGACACCCCCGTGGCCTGGGATGAGATCGCTCGAGTTCTTCGCCCCGGCCGCGCGCTTGAGCATCGACTCGGCGAGGTCGCCGCACTGCGCCGCGAGGCCGACGAGCGGCCCCAGGACCAGCCCGTAGAGGACCGGCTGCCCGGCGCCCCACAGCCCGAGCAGGACCACGACGGTGGTCGCGATCAGGCCGCCGATCAGGCCGGCGTAGGTCTTCGACGGCGAGATCTGCTCAAGGAAGCGTTCCCGCCCGATCAGCTCGCCAAGGCGCCGGCCGTACGTCCGTCCGACGAGGTAGGCACCCGTGTCGTAGGCCCACACCGCCAGGATCAGGATGAGCACCCAGGCCCGCTGGCCGCCCAGGATCTGGAGCGGCGCGCTGGCCGGGATCGCCGGGGCACCGGCCCCCAGACGGACGACGAACGACAGCAGGCCCACGTAGAGCGCGCCGAACACCGTGCCGATCCAGGCATTGAGGCCGTCCCGGGGATCGGTACGGGTGAATGAGCCGGCGGCGGCCAGGACGATCCCGATCGCCGCCAGGATCGAGCCGCTGCCGGCCAGGACGGTGGGCACGGCCGCGTCGATCACGATCGCGACGGCGATCACCAGGCCGAGCCAGGGCAATGCCGGAAAGCCGGCCGGCTTGAGCAGGCGGAAGACCTCGATCCCCGCCAGGATCGTCAGGCCGACCACCGCGACGGTGATCCACCAGCCGCCGAGAAGGACGATGACCACGAGGGGCGGCACGAAGAGCAGCGCGCTCCGGCCGCGTTCCTGCACGGGCTGGCTCGCCTAGCGACCGAACCGGCGCAGCCGGCTCGCATAGTCGAGGAGGGCGGCGTCAAAAGCCGCCGAATCGAAGTCCGGCCAGAGCTTGGAGCAGAAGTAGAACTCGGCGTAGGCCGCCTGCCAGACGAGGAAGTTGCTCATCCGCTGGTCGCCGCCGGTGCGAATGACGAGATCGGGATCGGGCAAGCCGGCCGTGTACAGGCTGTCCGAGATCGCTTGCTCGTCCACCTCGCCGGGAGCGATGCCACTGGCCACGATCCGCCGGACGGCATCGACGATCTCGGTGCGCCCGGCGTAGTTGAAGGCGATGTTGAGGAGGAGCCGTTCGCCGTGGGCGGTCGCCGTCAGGCCGCCGTCGATCGAGTGCTGGGTCGCTTCGGGCAGCTCTTCGAGGCGGCCGAGCAGGCGGATCCGGACACCCTGCCGGCGGAGCTCGTCGGTCTCGTCGTGGATCGCCGACTCCAGCAGGGCGAAGAGGCCGCTGACCTCCTCGTCGGTACGCGCCCAGTTCTCGCGGCTGAAGGCGTACAGCGAGACGATGGGGATGCCCCGGCGGACCGCGTGCTTGAGCAGCGTGCGGATCGTCTCGACGCCGGCCGCGTGGCCTTCCAGCTCGGTCACTCCGTGGGCCCGGGCCCAGCGCCGGTTGCCGTCCATGATGATCGCCACGTGGCGGGGCGTCTCTTCGGCCGAGGCCAGGCGCTCCGGTGGGTCATCGCCGCTGGCGGTCCGATCGACCGGGACGGCGGGACCGGGCGCGTGGGCGATCGGCGGTGCGTCGGTCGGGCGAGCCAGCGGTGTTCGAGCCACCAGGCGGGCCACTAGACCTCCATCACCTCGTGCTCCTTGTGGGCACCCAGGCGATCGACCTCGGCGATGAACCGGTCGGTGACCTTCTGGAGCTGATCCAGCTCGCGGTGCGCCGCGTCGCTGCCCAGGCTGCCGTCCTTCTCTTCCTTCTTCAGGGTGTCACCCGCATCACGGCGCTGGTTGCGGATCTCGACCTTGGCCTCTTCCATCCGGCGGTGGACGGATTTGACGATGTCCCGGCGGCGCTCCTCGGTGAGCGGCGGGATGTTGAGTCGCACCACCGATCCGTCGACGTTCGGAGTGAGGCCGATGTCGCTCTTCTGGATCGCCTTCTCGATCGCGCCCAGGACGCTCCGGTCCCAGGGCTGGATGACGATCTGGTGCGATTCCGGGACGCTGATCCCGGCGATCTGGTTGAGCGGCGTGGGCGTGCCGTAGTACTCGACGACGAGTCTTTCCACGAGCGACGTCGACGCTCGCCCGGTGCGCATGCCCTGGAAGTCGCGCTCCATGATCTCGACGGCCCGGGCCATCTTTGCCTCGATCGCGCTGATCACCTCGGCGCTCATGCCTTCACGCCTCCTGAGATCGTGGTCCCTACCGCCTCGCCCCGGGCGACCCGGACGATGTTGTCGGGCTGGTTCAGGTTGAAGACGACGATCGGCAGGTCGTTCTCCATGCACAGCGAGACGGCCGCGGCATCCATCACCTTGAGCTGGTCGCGAAGCAGGTCGGCGTACACCAGCTCAGCGTAGCGCTGGGCTTCCGGATGCGTCAGTGGGTCGGCGTCATAAACGCCGTCGACTTTCGTTGCCTTGAGCAGTACTTCTGCCCCGATCTCCACGGCCCGCAGGGCGGCCGCCGAGTCGGTCGTGAAGTACGGGTTGCCGGTGCCGGCCACGAAGATCGCAACCCGGCCCTTCTCGAGATGACGGACGGCTCGCCGGCGAATGTAGGGCTCGGCGATCTCGTTCATCCCGATCGCGCTCATCACGCGGGTGGGAACCCCGGTCTTCTCGAGGGCATCCTGGAGGGCCAGGCCGTTCATCACGGTCGCCAGCATGCCGATGTAATCGCCCGTCGCCCGGTCCATGCCCCGCGCCGACGCGGCCAGGCCACGGAAGATGTTGCCCCCGCCGACGACGATCCCGATCTGGACGCCGAGCGCCTTGACCTGGGCAATCTGGCGGGCAATCTGCAGGCAGAACTCGGGATCCACGCCGTACTGGCGATCCCCGAGGAGCGCCTCGCCGGACAGCTTCAACAGGATCCGCCCGTAGCGGACCCGCTCAGCCGGCGCGGGGGCCCCAGTCGGGGCCGGGGCCACTGCCGGGGTCCCTGCCGCCGGGGCCGCTGCCGGGATCGCTGCCGCCGGGGCCGCCGGCCGAACCTCGCTCACCGGCCCTCCCCGAGCTCGTAGCGGACGAACCGACGGACCTGGATGTTCTCGCCGATCGTGGCGATGGCGTCGACGATCAGCTCGCGGACCGAGCCCTCCGTATCCCGGAAGGGCTGGTCGAGCAAGCTGACGTCCTTGAGCCACTTCTTGACCTGGCCGTCGACGATCTGCTCGCGGATCGCCTCGGGCTTCTTCTGGACCGAGTCGTCGGCCACGAGCTCGGCCTTCCTGGCGGCAAGGACATCGGCCGGGATCGCCTCGAGGTCAACGTACTGCGGGTTCATCCCGGCGACCTGGATCGCCAGGTCCCTGACGAGCTTTTGGAACCGGTCGGTCCGGGCCACGAAATCCGTCTCGCAGTTCACCTCGATGAGCACGCCGATCCGGCCACCCGTATGGATGTAGCTGCTGATCAGGCCTTCCCGGGCTTCGCGATCAGCCTTCTTCGCCGCGGCCGCCTGGCCACGCTCGCGCAGGAGGACGACGGCCTTGGCGATGTCGCCGCCGGTCTCCTCGAGTGCCCGCTTGCAGTCCATGAAGCCGGCGCCGGTGAGCTCGCGTAGCTCCTTGACCGCAGCCGCTGAGATGTCCGCCATTCCTGCCTGTGCTCCTGTTCCGTGTTCCGGCGCCGCCCGAGGGCGACGCAGCATCGTGATCGTTGGCTCCGCCGACGGGCGGATCGTGGTCCCGCTCGTGCCGGTCCGGCCGGATCAGCCCGCGGCGGGCGTCGCCACGTCGTCCGTCTCGGCCTTCTCGCTCGCCTCGCGGGCGAGCTCAGCAGCAATCTCGTCGGGCGTGGCCTCGGCCGGCGGCTCCGGGATGGCGGCCGCGGCGGCAGCCTGTCCACGGACAGCGGGCAGCAGGTCGTCCTCATCGGGCGAGAAGATCAGCGCTGCTCCACCGGCCAGAGCCGCAACGAGCTCGTCAGAAGCGGCTTCCGACTCCTCGGGCGACACGTCGGGCTGCTCGATCTCGGGCTCCGGCTCGACGGCGGCTCGAGAGGCCCGCTCGCGCATGCCCTCGATCGCCGCGTCGGCGACAAGCGAGCACAGCAGGCGGATCGCCCGGATTGCGTCGTCGTTGGCCGGCACCACGTAGGTCAGCTCGTCGGGGTCGACGTTCGTGTCACCGGTACCGATCAGCGGGATCTCGAGCTTGTTGGCCTCGGTGACCGCGATCCGCTCGCGATGCGGGTCGACGATGAAGATGAGGCCCGGCAGGCGCTTCATCTTGCGGATGCCGCCGAGGGTGCCGAGCAGCTTCGTCAGCTCCTCCTGGAGCTTGGCCGCTTCCTTCTTGGGCATCCGCTCGAACTCGCCGTTGAGCTGGCGTGCCTCGAGCTGCTCCATCAGGGCGATCCGCTTCTTGATCGTCGTGAAGTTGGTGAGCATCCCACCCAGCCAGCGCTTGTTGATGTAGGGCTGGTTGGCGCGGGCCGCCTCCTGGGCGACCGGCTCCTGGGCCTGCTTCTTGGTGCCCACCAGGAGGACCTGGTCACCGCGTCCGACGGTCTCACGGACGGCGGCCAGCGCGACCTCGAGGCCCTTCACGGTCTGGGCCAGGTCGATGATGTGGATGCCGTTGCGCTCCGCGAAGATGTACGGCTTCATCTTCG
>JBEPUS010000035.1:0-17091 GCA_041691435.1 Chloroflexota bacterium | reverse complement strand
GACGGCGTCGCCACGAAGACGGTCGATGATGCCGCGGCGGATATCAAGGGCTATGCCGACAACGGCTACGACGTGGTCATCGGGGTTGGCCAACCCGTGGGTGATTCGCTGGGCGACTCCGCCGCCCTGCATCCCGCCACGAAGTTCATCGGTGTCGATGCGGCGCCCGGCCCGACGCATGACGCGACCTGGTCGGTCAACGGCGAGAGCCTGTTCTTTGCCGAGGACGAGCAGGGCTACCTCGCCGGAGCGCTGGCCGCACTGCTCAGCACGAAGCACAACGTGGGCGTGGTCGGCGGGTTGATCCTCGTCCCGCAAGTCGAGAGCTCGGTGGAGGGCTTCCTGCACGGCGCGAACGCGACCGTGCCCGGGACCACCGTCGAGTTCGCCTACACGACCTCCTTCAGCGACCCCGCCCAGGGCGGTGGCGCGGCAGCCGCGATGATCGCCAAGGGCGCGGACGTGATCTTCTCGACCGGCAGCGCCACGGGCGACGGGGCCCTGCTCGCGTCGTGCAAGGCCGGCGTGCTGGCGATCGGCTCGGACACGGATGCGTCGCTGAGCCTGCCAAAGGCGGCGCCGTGCGTCGTCTCGAGCGCCATGAAGAACGTCGAAGCGGCCCTGACGGACGCGCTCCTGCGCTTGGCCGCCGGCGCCTTCACGCCCGGGTTCCACACCGATGACGCCGCCAGCGGCGGGGTGACCCTGGCGCCGGGTCACCTCCTTGCGGGTGACATCACGCCGACGATCCAGGCCCGCATCGACGCGGTCGTGCGGGGCCTGTCGGACGGCTCGATCCGGCCGGACGTGGTGGTCGACGGCAAGACACCCTGACCAGGCCCCCTGACCCCGGCGAGCGCCGCGCCGTGGGTGCCCGCAGCGTTAACAAGCAGCCGCTTGCCGGTCCCCAGTACGGTCGCTAGGATGCGACCAGCGGCCGCGCCGTTCGGGTGCGGCTTCGACCGGCGGGATATCGCGATCCATGGGCAGACGCCCGCATCGGACGCGGACCGCCCCGCGCGTTTGAGGAGGAACAATGCGCATCCGCACCAGGGGCTTCGGCGTGCTTGCCGGGATCGCCCTGATCGTTTCGGCGTGTACAGGCAGCGCGACCGCCGTGCCCCCGACCACAGCCCCCTCGGTGGCGGCGCCATCGACGGCGCCGTCTTCCGTGGCGCCCAGCGCCGCTGCACCATCGTCCACCCCGGCGCCGAGCTTCGCCCAGATGCCGAGCCTGAAGATCGGTGTCGTTACCGACATCGGCACCCTCGACGACAAGGGCTACAACGAGTTCAGCTTCAAGGGCGCCCAGGACGGCGCTGCCGCGATCGGCGTGACCGATCCGGTTCCCTCGATCGTCCCGAAGGACGCTTCCGAGTACGCGGCTGATATCCAGCAGTTTGTGAGCCAGAAGTTCGACGTGATCGTCACGGTAGGCTTCAACCTGACCACCCCGACGGTGGCCGCGGCCCATGCCAACCCGAAGATCCGGTTCATCGGCGTCGACCAGTCGCCGGTGTGCGTCGATCCCAAGGGCAACCCCGACGCAACATTCGCCTGCAAGGGCGATGCGAAGACGGTCCTGCCGAACTACACCTCGCTGTACTTCGCCGAGGACCAGGCGGGCTACCTCGCCGGGATCGTCGCGGCCTACGCCGACAAGGGCGCTCCCACCCCGACCGGCGTCATCGGCGCCATCGGCGGCACCACCCTGTGCGCACCGTGCGTTCGCTACATCCAGGGCTACACGCTGGGCGCCCAGTCGGTGAACCCCTCGATCACCGTGAAGTCGGCGTACGTCACGCATGACTTCTCGAACGCAGCGTTCAATGACCCGGCGGGCGGCAAGGCCTTCGCCCAGACGTTCATCCAGGCCAACAAGCCGGACGTCCTCTTCCAGGTCGCCGGCAAGACCGGCAACGGCGTCCTCGAGGCCGCCTGCGCCGCGAACATCTACGGCATCGGCGTCGACGTGGACCAGTGGGCTTCACTGGGCGCACCGGCCAATGCCTGCATCGTCACCAGCGCCGAGAAGCACGTTGAGTCCGCGGTGGCCCAGGCCATCGAGGGCATCGCCGCGGGCAACCTGGCCCCTGCTGACTTCCTGTACAACGCCAAGAACGATGGAATCGGAGCGTCCGACTTCCACGACAAGGCCAGCCTCTTCGGTCCCGAGGTGACCACCGCCCTGCAGACGGCCCTCGCCGCCATGCAGGCCGGCACGCTCGTGACGTGTCCCGCCACCGGCTGCGGCGTCGCACCGTAGTCCCATCCGCGCGTAACTGATCCGAACGGGCCGACCGCTTGCGGGCGGCCCGTTCGGCATCCCTCCCGGCCTCGCCGGAAGCTGGACCGAATGACTGACGAGACGGGTCCAAGCCTCGCGCCCGCGCTCGAGATGCGCGGCATCACCAAGCGCTACCCCGGCGTGGTTGCCAACGACGGCATCAACCTGCAGGTCCGACCGGGCGAGATCCACGCCCTGCTCGGCGAGAACGGGGCCGGCAAGACCACGCTGATGAATGTCCTGTACGGGCTCGCGACGCCCGACGAGGGCGAGATCCTGCTCGACGGCAAGGTCGTGACGATCAGCGGCCCAGCCGACGCGATCGCCCGGGGCATCAACATGGTCCACCAGCACTTCATGCTGGTCCCGGTCCTGACCGTCGCCGAGAACATCCTGCTGGGCGACGAGACCATGGCCAACCGGATCTTCCTCGACCGGCGCGAGGCGCGCCGGCGGATCATCGAGCTTGGCCGGCGGTTTGGCTTCGAGATCGATCCCGATGCCAAGGTCGGCTCGCTGTCGGTCGGCTGGCAGCAGCGGGTCGAGATCCTCAAGGCCCTCTACCGGAACGCACGGATCCTCGTCCTCGACGAGCCGACCGCGGTGCTCACCCCCCAGGAAACGGACGAGATCTTCGGGGTCCTGCGGCGCCTGGCCGGCGAGGGCCACAGCATCGTCTTCATCAGCCACAAGCTCTACGAGGTCCTCGAGATCGCCGACCGGATCACGGTGATCCGGCGCGGTCGAGTCGTCGGCGAGCGGCTGCCCAACGCCACCGACGAGGAAGACCTCGCGACCCTGATGGTCGGGCGCGAGGTCCAGCTGACCGTCGACCGAGGCGAATCGCACCCGGCCGAGGTCGTCCTCCAGGTCACCGGCCTCGAGGTGCGCGACGATCGCGGTCAGGCCGCGGTGAAGGGCGTCGACCTTGACGTCCGAGCCGGTGAGATCTTCGGCATCGCCGGCGTTGCGGGCAACGGCCAGGACGAGCTGGTCGAAGCGATCGTCGGCCTGCGCAAGTCGACCGCGGGGCGGATCAGCCTCGCCGGCCAGGACGTCACCGGCCACTCACCGCGGGCCATGAACGAGGACGCGGTCGCCTTCGTCCCGGCCGACCGCCATCGGTTCGGCCTCATCCTGTCCTTCCCCTTGGCCGACAACCTGGTCCTGACCAGCTACTACCGCTCGCCGTACGCGCGGGGCATCGTGCGCGACCCGAAGGCGATCCTGCGGGACGCCGCCGTGGCCATCGAGCGCTACGACATCCGGACGCCCTCGGCAACGGTCCGGGTGAGCACCCTGTCGGGCGGCAACCAGCAGAAGGCCGTCGTCGCTCGCGAGTTCGACCGGGACCTCAAGCTCCTCGTGCTGGACCAGCCCACCCGCGGCCTGGACGTGGGCAGCATCGAGTTCATCCACCGCCAGGTGATCGCCAAGCGTGACGCCGGCGCGGCGGTCCTGCTCGTCTCCGCGGAGCTCGACGAGGTCCTCGAGATGTCGGACCGGATCGGGGTGATGTACGGCGGCAAGATCGTGGCCGTCCTCGATGGGCGCACGGCCGACAAGAACGAGGTCGGGTTGCTGATGGCGACCGGCGGCGAAGAGCGCAGTGCGGCGACGGCTGCGGTGACGGCATGACCGGCCGGCCCGCCCCGAGCGGCCCGGCCCGGGCGCGCCGGCCGTTCCTGACCCGGGCGTGGGCGGTCCTGGCCGTGCCGATCGTGGTGACCTTCCTGTCGCTCCTCCTGGGGGCGGTGATCATCCTGGCGTCCGAGCTCATCGTCACCGGTCGCAAGTTCGACCCGATGCTCTGGTTCACCGCCTACTCGGCGCTCCTGCAGGGCGCCTACGGCGGCGGCGATGCGATCATCCAGACCCTCGTCTACACGACGCCGCTCGTCCTCGGCGGCCTGGCCGTGGCCTTCGGCTTCAAGGCCGGCCTGTTCAACATCGGCGCCCAGGGCCAGTTCCTCGTCGGCGCGCTCGGCGCCGTGGTCGTGGGGGTGGCCCTGGCCGACGCGCCTGCGCCGCTCGCGATCGTTGCGGCGACCGTGGCCGGGATCGTCGCTGGGGGCCTGTGGGGCTTCATCCCGGGGTTCCTCAAGGCGGTCTCCGGGGCGCACGAAGTCGTGAGCACGATCATGCTCAATTACGTCGCCGTGCAGCTCCTTGCAGCCCTCGTCAGTGGCCCGCTGAAGGTGCCCAAGTCACCGTCGCCCGTCACCTACGACGTGGGCAACGCGGCCTTTCCCATCTTCCTGGGCGATACCGGCCACATCGGGATCATCCTGGCGATCCTGGCGGCCGTCCTGGTCTGGTGGCTCCTGTTCCGCACGACGTGGGGCTTCGAGATCCGCTCGGTCGGTGCCAACCCCGACGCGGCCCGCTACGCCGGGATGCGGCCCAAGCTGCTGACGGTCGCCACGATGACCTTCAGCGGCGGCCTGGCCGGCCTGGCCGGCACCTCGGTCCTGCTGGGCGTCTCCCATTCGATGACCTCGAGCTTCGGGACGACGGTCGGCTTCGACTCGATCGCGGTCGCCCTGCTCGCCCGCTCCAATCCGCTGGGCGTGCTGCCCGCGGCGCTCCTCTTCGGCAGCATGCGCGCCGGAGCCGGCCTGATGCAGATCAACGCCGGCATCCCGGTCGAGCTCGTGGACGTGCTCCAGGCCACGATCCTGCTCTTCCTCGTGGCCAGCCCGGTCCTGCGCCGCGTCCTGCGCCTGCGCGGCGTCCAGGCCGGGATCACCGAGTCGGGCCAGACCACCGCCCTCGGCGTGAAGCCGGCCGACTGATGGACATCACCGGCCTGACCAACGGACTCGACGGGATCCCGGTCCTGGGCCTGGTCTTCCAGCTCGCGGGGTATCTGATCCACGTCATTCCACCGAACGGCCCGAACATCATGCAGCAGGCCACGCCGCTGGCCCTGGCCGCGATCTGCGGCGTCCTGTGCGAGCGATCGGGCGTCGTGAACATCGGCATCGAGGGCACGATGCTCGCGGCGGCCTTCACGGCGTGGGTCGTGGGCGTCGCCATCCAGCCGTTCTTCGGTGCACCCAACCCGAGCGACATCTTCGGGATCACCCTGCCGCTGCTGATCGCCCTCGCTGCCGCGGTCGGGGTGGCGATGGCGATCTCCGCGCTGCATGCCTGGTTGTCGATCTCGTTGCGGGCGGACCAGATCATCAGCGGCACGATCATCAATATCGCGGCCGCGGGCCTGACGGGCTACCTCAACCAGCTGATCTCCCAGAACTCGCCGGCCGGGGCCGGCGAGTTTGCCCGGTTCGTACCGCCGGCTGCGCTGACCAACCTGCCGGTGATCGGCTGGATCCTGGCCATGCTTCTGTCCCAGGGCCCGATCTCGATCTCGGTCATCGTGCTGGTCGTGGGCACCCAGGTCTGGCTCTTCCGCTCGCGCTGGGGCCTGCGCACGCGGGCCGTCGGCGAGCATCCCCGGGCCGCCGAGACAGTGGGCATCGACGTGATCCGAGTCCGCTACCGGAACGTGATCCTGGGCGGCGTCTTCGCCGGGCTGGCCGGGGCGTTCCTGAGCATCGAGGCCACGAACTCGTTCCAGCAGAACATGACCGCCGGCCGGGGCTTCATCGCCCTCGCAGCGATGATCATGGGCCGCTGGACGCCGATCGGATCCTTCGGGGCGGCCCTGCTGTTCGCCACGTTCCTGCAGCTGGGCCAGCTGATCAACATCGCCCCGCCAAGCGGCCAGCTCGGTTCGATCATGGGCAGCGTGCCGCCCCAGCTCTTCGACGCCCTGCCCTACATCCTGACGATCGTCATCCTGGCCGGCGTGGTCGGCCGGAGCACGCCGCCAGCCGCAGACGGCCAGCCGTACGAGCGCGAAGCCGCGTCCTGATCTCGATGATCGAGCACACGCCGGCGAGCCCGTCGCCTGACGAGCTGGGCTACGACCCGTGGAATCCGGCGTTCGTCGCCGACCCCTACCCAGCCCTTGCCCGGCTCCGCGATGGGCCCCGGGCGCTCTTCGACGAGCGCACCGACCAGTGGCTGGTCAGCCGGCATGCCGACGTGAACGGGCTCCTGCGCGACCGCCGGCTCGGGCGCACCTATCAGCACGTCGCGACGAACGCCGAATGGGGCCGGCCCGACCCGCCGGCCGACGAGGCCGGCTTCTGGCGCCTGCTGGACCTCCAGATGATCGACCAGGAGCCACCCGACCACACCCGGCTGCGCCGGCTCGTGAGTGCCGCCTTTACCCCGCGCACCGTCGAACGCCTGCGGCCCCGGATCGATGAGATCGCCGGCGCGCTCGTCGACGCTGCGGCCGAGCTCGGCGAGTTCGACCTGATCGGCGACCTGCTCGAGCTGCTGCCGGTGAACGTGATTGCCGAGCTGCTGGGGATCCCGGCGGCCGACCGGGCCAGCCTGCGGCCCTGGTCGAGCGACATGACCCTGGTCTTCGAGCTGAATCCATCGGCCGCCGACCGGGCCCGGGCGGTCAGCGCCGGCCACGAATTCGAGGCGTACATCCGCGAGCTTGCCCGGGAGCGCCGCCGCCGGCCAACCGGCGACCTGCTCAGCGAGCTCGCGTTGGTGGCCGAGGCCGGTGACCGGCTCACCGAGGACGAGCTCGTTGGCACCGCGATCCTCCTGCTCAACGCCGGTCACGAGGCATCGGTCAACGGTGCCGCCAACTCGTGGTATGCGCTCTTTCGCTCGCCGGCGGCCCTGGCGGCCCTGCGCGCCAACCAAGAGCTTGTCCCCACGGCGATCGAGGAGCTCCTCCGGTTCGACACGCCGGCGCCGATGTTCGAGCGCTGGGTGCTCGAGGAGATCGAGATCGGCGGCATCCGCATCCCGCGCGGACAGGAGCTGGCCCTCCAGTTCGCGGCCGCGAACCGGGACCCGGCGGTCTTCGCCCGGCCCGACGAGCTGGTCCTGGATCGTGACCCCAACCCCTACCTGTCGTTCGGCGCCGGGATCCACTACTGCCTTGGAGCGCCGCTGGCCAAGGCCGAGTTCGACATCGTCTTCCGGCGGATCCTGGAGCGAATGCCGCATCTCGAGCTGATCGAGGAGCCGGCCTGGAAGCCGCGCTTCATCCTGCGCGGCCTCGAAGCCCTGCGCGTCCGGGCCTGAAGCGGCCAGCCGCGATGACCAGCCAGGAACGAGCCCGTGCCCGGGCGATCCTCGACCTCGAGGAGGGGCGCGGTGCCGTCCGGGTCCTCGACGACGCCGGGATCGCCGTCATCCTGGGCCGCGCCCGGCGGATCGCGGTCATCGGCGCCTCGGGGAACCCCGCCCGGCCCTCGTTCGCGGTCTTCCGCTACCTGCTCATGCAGGGCTACGAGTGCGTGCCGGTCAATCCCAACGAACGCGACATCCTCGGCCAGCCGGCCTTCCGGACGCTCACCGAGGCCGCCGCGGCGGGCGGACCATTCGACATCGTCGACGTCTTCCGGCGCTCCGAGCTCTGCGTGCCCCATGCCGAACAGGCCGTCGCGACCGGGGCCGGCTGCCTCTGGCTGCAGCTGGGGGTGGTGAGCTGGGAAGCCGCGGCGATTGCCGCTGCCGGCGGCCTGTCGGTCGTGATGGACCGCTGCACGGCGATCGAGCACCGCGCGCTGCGCCAGCGGAGCTGATCCGGAGGCCGGTGCCCGGCCGTAGCTGTGATACCCGGACACGTTGTTGACCAGGACGATCATCGGCGAGCATCCATCGCGTGAGCCGTGCGGCCGCGCCTGGTGTTGCCGGCGTCCCTGAGCGGGCGGCGGCCGCGCCTTGGCCGATGAGTGATGCCCATGCTCGTAGGCGACGAATGACCGGTGGGTGGGCGTCGAGACGAAGGAACCGAGGTCCGTTCGTGCGGGAGACGCCCGGTCGGGCGGCCCAGGCAGTCCGGACGTGGCTAGGATTCTCGACCACCAGCACGTCCATCGGTATCCGGCAACACGAAGCTGGGCGACGGACCCGCGAGCTGGTTCGCGGCAGCCAGCCCGGACGCCCAGGCGTAACGACGTGTCCGGCAATCACACCTAGTGCATCACCAGGCCGGTGAAGACCGCGGCGATGCCGATCAAGCCGATCCCGGCGCCGATTCTCACCTGGCGCTGGAGGATCGCCATCGCCACCGACGCCCCGGTCTTCGGGTCGTCGCGGCTCCCGCCCCGCCAGGCCTCGTAGCGAGCCACGTTCGCGTCCTGCGCCTGGAGCGACCGGAGACGGGCGTATGGACCGCGGGTCCGCAGGTAGCCGAAGACGATCAGGCCCAGCCCGATCACGACGAGGACCACGCCGGTGGGGCTCATTGGCGCCCCTCCCCCGGCCCATCGAGGCGCTCCCGGAGGAGCTTGCCGGCGAGCTCGGCATTGGCCTGGCCACGGGTGGCCTTCATGACCTGGCCGACGAGGAAGCCCAGCGAGGGCTTGCCGGCATGGTGGTCGGCGACGGCTGTGGGGTTCGCCGCGAGGACCGCGTCGATCGCCCCAGCCAGGCCGGCGTCGTCGCTGATCTGGCGGTAGCCGCGGGCCGCCACGATCGTGCCCACGGCGTCGCCGCTCGCGATGTGCTCGGCAAGGACCTCCCGGCCATTCGTGCGCGAGAGCTCAGCGCGATCGATCCGGCCGATGAGGTCGGCCAGCTGGGAGGCCTGCGCCCGTCCGGCGAGGCCCTCGGCCGTCCGCTCGGCCGACGCGTTGAGCGCCCGGCCGTAGTCGCCGGTCACGAGATTGGCCACCTCCTTGGCCGCCAGCCCGGGCCCCGCCCGGCGGATGGCTTCGAACGCCGTCACCAGGTCGGGTTGGGCCACGATCACCCCGGCGTCGTAGGCCGACAGGCCGAGCTCGTCGGCGTACCGGCCACGGCGGGCCGCCGGGAGCTCCGGCAGGGCCGCCCGGACCGCTTCGATCCAGGCCGGCTCCACGTGCAGCGGCGGCAGGTCCGGCTCGGGGAAGTAGCGGTAGTCGTGCGAGTCTTCCTTTGAGCGCATGACGTACGTGACGCCCCGGTTGTCGTCCCAGCCGCGGGTGTCCTGGGTCAGGATCTCGCCGGCATCGAGGGCCACGGCCTGGCGCTCGATCTCAAAGGCGATCGCCCGTTCGACCGAGCGGAACGAGTTCATGTTCTTGACCTCGACCCGCGTCCCGAATGGCTCGGTGCCCCGCGGACGGAGCGAGACATTCGCCTCGACGCGCATCTGGCCGCGTTCCATGTCGGCGTCCGAGACCCCGATCGTGCGCAGCAGGAGCTGGAGCTCCTCGGCGTAGCGGCGGGCCTGCTCGGCCGTCCGGATCGAGGGCTCGGTGACGATCTCCATCAGTGGCGCGCCCGACCGGTTGAAGTCGATCAGGCTGATCCGCCGGCCATCGGCGTCGGTCCCATGGATCAGCTTGGCCGTGTCCTCCTCCAGGTGCGCGCGCTGGATCCCGACCTCGAACGGACCGGCCGATGTCTCGATCGCCAGCCGCCCGTGGGCAGCCAGCGGCAGGTCGTACTGGCTGATCTGATAGCCCTTGGGCAGGTCCGGGTAGAAGTAGTTCTTGCGGTCCCAGCGGGTCGCCGGAGGGGTCGTTGCGCCGATCGCGATGCCCGTCGCGATCACCCCCTCGACGGCGGCCCGGTTGATCGTAGGCAGGGCGCCCGGCAGGCCCAGGCACGTGGGGCAGGTGTGGCTGTTCGGGGGCGCACCGTCGTAGGCCGTGGAGCACGAGCAGAACATCTTGCTGGCGGTCCGCAGCTGGCAGTGGACCTCGATCCCGATCACCGCCTCGTAGCGCTCGAGCGCCGCCGTGACGGGCGCCGTCGCGCTCACCCCACCACCTGGCTCTCGACGATCAGGAAGAGGCCGTACAGCGCGACCGCCAGCCAGCCGATCGCGACGGCCAGCCGGCGGGCGAAGAGGCGCACCCGGGGCCGGGCGGCGATCGGCCGGCTCGCTTCGATCGCGGTCCGGGTGGGGTCGCCGTCGTGGACGAGTGGCCCGACCGCCTGGCGGGTGGCGCTGTAGCTTCGGCCCATGGCGATCACGACGGCGATCAGGCCGCACAGCTCGAGCACGAAATGAGCCATCAGACGCGCTGGCGGTCGACGAACCGGCCGATCCGCACGAGGGCTTCGGCGATCTGCTCCTCGGAGGTCGCGTAGCACGCCCGGACATGCCCCTCGCCGGAGGGACCGAAGGCACCGCCCGGGACGACCGCGACGTGCTCCTCGTGGAGCAGGCGCTCGGCGAACGTCTCCGAGTCCAGGCCGGTCGAGGTGATCTTCGGAAACGCGTAGAACGCCCCGCGCGGCTCGAAGGTGGGCAGGCCGATCGTGTTGAGGCCGTCCACGATCAGCCGGCGCCGACGGTCGTACGCGGCCAGCATCCGCTGCACATCGGCCTCGCCGTTCGTGAGGGCCTCCAGCGCCGCGTCCTGGGCGGTGGTGGGCGCGGACATGATCGCGTACTGGTGGATCTTGACGATTCCCTCGAGGATGCCGGCCGGGGCGCACAGCCAGCCGACCCGCCAGCCGGTCATCGCATAGGCCTTGCTGAAGCCGCCCATCAGGATCGTCCGCTCGCGCATCCCGGGCAGCGAGCTCAGGGCGCGATGGCGGTACGTGCCGTACGCCAGCCGGTCGTAGATCTCGTCGGAGTAGACCAGCAGGTCATGGCGGACGGCGATCTCGGCCACCTGGTCCTGGATGGCGTCGGGCAGGACGGCCCCGGTCGGGTTGCAGGGATAGCCCAGGAAGATCGCCTTCGTGCGCGGCGTGATCGCCCGCTCCAGCGCCGCAGGATCGAGGGCGAAATCGTCGTCGAGCTGGGTGGCGACATGGACGGCGGTTCCGCCGGCGAAGCGGATCGCTGGCAGGTACGCGACGTACGAGGGTTCGTGGAGGATCACCTCGTCGCCCGGATCGCAGGTCGCCCGCAGGGCGAGGTCCACGGCCTCCGAGGCGCCCACCGTGATGAGGATCTCGCGAGCCGGGTCGTAGCTGACGCCATAGCGGCGTTCGAGGTGCTCTGCCAGGGCGCGGCGCAGCTCGAGGGTCCCGTAGTTGCTGGTGTAGTGCGTCCGGCCGCGGCGCAGGCTGGCGATGCCCGCGTCGACGATCCCCGCCGGCGTGTCGAAGTCCGGCTCGCCGACGCCCAGGCTGATGACGTCGTCCATCGTCGCCAGGATGTCGAAGAACTTGCGGATGCCCGACGGCGGCACCGACCTGACCCGCTCGGCGAGGGCACGCTCCGCCAGCGGGCGGCGGTCAGCGGTCACGCTGTGCGCGGCGCTGTCGGCAGCTCGTGGGGGCGTCTCGGTGGCCATGGCGGCGAGTATACGGACCTTGTCGCGGGACGCGATCCGCCGGCCGGGTCCGCGGCGTAGCATCCAGCGAACGACACGTCCTGAGGTTGCCCATGCTCGGCCGACTGTTCGAACGGATCATCGAGGCCCAGACGCCCTGGGCAAAGCCCGTCGGCGACTGGCTCCACGGGATCGTGGCCGCGGTCTTCGGGCGGATCCTGCCGGTCCGCGACTTCCTGGCCGGAACCTGGCTCGGCCACCCGCTCCACGCGCTCCTGACCGACGTCCCGATCGGCGCCCTGACCCTCACGATCATCCTCGACGTGCTCGGCCAGCCGGTCGCCGCGGACGTTGCCCTGCTGATCGGCGTCCTGGCGATGCTCGCGGCCGCGCTCGCCGGCTACGCGGACTACTCGACCACGGATGGGCGGGCCCGCGTGCGCGCGACGGTGCATAGCGCGCTGATGGTCGTAGCCCTCGTGATCTACGTCATCTCGCTGGCCATCCGGGCGACTGGACCGACAAGCCGGGGCCTGCCGATCGCCCTCTCGATCGTGGCCTACCTGATCCTGGCGGGCGGCGCCTTCGTGGGTGGCGACGTCGTCTTCGCGTTGGGCAACATGGTCGATCGCCACGCGTGGCGCGCATCGGCCACCAAGTGGCAGCCGCTCGAGGTCGGCGAGATCGCCGAGGGCACCCTGGTCAAGGCCAAGGTCGGGATCCAGAACCTGGTCCTGGTCCGGACAGGGGACACGATCCTGGCCCTCCACGACCAGTGCGCCCATGCCGGCGGGCCGCTCAACGAGGGCACGCTGGCGGGCGGGATCGTCGAATGCCCGTGGCACGGCTCGCGCTTCGAGGTTGCCACCGGGCGGCGGCACCGCGGCCCAACGGTCTACGACCAGCCGGCCTACGAGGTCCGGGCGATTGAGGCGGGCGGCTACGAGGCTCGCCGGACCTCCTGACCCGGCGAGCGCCTCAGGCCACGGCCGGTGCGCCGCCCAGGCCAGCGGCAGCGGCCAGTCGCGCCGCCCGCTCTGCCGGCGTCGCCTGGGCCGGGTCACCGGCCAGGGCCAGCTGGGCCGGCTCGAGCGTCCGCCACGGAGCGTCGGCAGTGATCGCCTCGTAACCCCGGGCCAGCGCGAACAGCTCGGACTCGGTCCACGCTGCGCCGATGAGCTGGAGCCCGACCGGCAATCCTTCGGACAGGCCACACGGGATGGAGACGCCGGGCAGGCCGGCCATGTTGACCGGCAGGGTGCAGGCATCCGAGAGGTACATTGCGACGGGGTCGGCCAGCCGGGCACCGAAGCGGAATGCGACCGTCGGGCTCGTCGGCGCCACGATGGCGTCGAAGCCGTCCGCCCAGAGCCGGTCGAAGTCCGCCTTGATCAGCGTCCGTACCTTCTGGGCCTTGAGGTAGAACGCGTCGTAGTACCCGGCCGACAGGGCGTACGTACCGAGCATAATCCGGCGCTTGACCTCGGCCCCAAAGCCAGCCCCGCGGGTGGCCAGGACGTTGGCCAGGGTGTCCCCGTCGCGACGCCCGGGTCCGTAGCGAATTCCGTCATAGCGGGCCAGGTTGGCCGACGCCTCGGCCGGAGCGACGATGTAGTAGGTCGCGAGGCCGTAATCGGTGTGCGGCAGGCTCACCTCGTCGACGATCGCCCCGGCTGCCTCGAGGGCCGCAACGGCCTCCCGGACGCGCGCCTCGACACCCGGTTCCATCCCGGCCACGAAATATTCCCGGGGCAGGCCCAGGCGCTTGCCGCGCAGGGCCCCGGCAGCGGCATCGTCCGAGGCCGCGAGCGCGAGCAGCGATCCCGGGACCGGCACCGGTGCCGAGGTGGAGTCGCGCTCGTCACGACCGGCGATGGCGTGGAGCAGGGCCGCCGCGTCGCGGCTGTTCCGGGCGAACGGGCCGATCTGGTCGAGCGAGCTCGCGAACGCGACGATCCCGTAGCGGCTCACCCGGCCGTAGGTGGGTTTCAGGCCCACGATCCCGCACAGGCCTGCCGGCTGGCGGATCGAGCCACCGGTATCGGTGCCGATGCTGAACGGGGCATGGAATGCCGCGACCGCGGCCGCGGACCCACCGCTCGAGCCGCCGGGCACCCGGTCCAGGTCCCACGGGTTCGACGTCGGCCCGAAGGCCGAATGCTCCGTCGAGCTGCCCATCGCGAACTCGTCCATGTTCGTCTTGCCCAGGAGGACGGCCCCGGCCGAGCGCAGCCGCTCCGTGATGTGGGCGTCGTACGGCGCCCGGTAGCCTTCAAGGATCCGCGAGCCGGCCGTGCACTGGCCGCCGTGCACCGAGACGAGGTCTTTCAGGGCGATGGGCAGGCCGTGCAGGGCCGGCAGGACGGCAAGGCTGGCCGGGCCCTCACGACGGGCCGCAGCGAGGCGCTCGTCCGCGGCACCCGCCTGGGCCCGCGCGGCCGCTGCGTCAATCGTCAGCCAGGCGTGGAGACCGTGATTGTCCCGCTCGGCAGCGGCCAGGTGAGCGTTCGTCACCTCGAGCGAGCTGAACGCCCCTGAGCGCAGCCCAGCCGCGAGCTCATGGCCGGGCAGGCGGGTCAGCCCAATGGAATCTGGGGCCATCAGTCGCCGCCGGTGAGAATCGCGGTCACCACGATGAAGCCGTCGCTCGTGGCCCCAGCGTTCGCGAGGGCCGCCGCCTGCGAGAGCGAAGGTCCGATGACGTCGTCGCGCAGGATGTTCTCGAGCTCGATCGTCTGGGCGGTCGGCGCGATCGACTCGGTGTCGAGCTCGGTGAGCCGGGTGTACTGGTCGACGATGTGGTTGAGCTCGCCCTCGAGGCGGCTGAGCTCGGCCTCGGTCAAGCCGAGACGGGCCAGGTGGGCAACGTGGGCGACGTCGTCGCGGGAGAGGCTGGCCATGATTCGATGATACCGGACGAGCTCGCGCCGGCGATCAGGCCGCGCCGCCGAGCAGTCGCTGGAAGCCAGCCTCGTCCAGCACGGGCACGCCCAGGTCCTGGGCCTTGACCAGCTTCGAGCCCGCGTTATCACCGGCGACGAGGTAGTCGGTCTTCCGCGAGACGGAGCCCGAGACCCGGCCTCCGGCGGCCCGGATCGCCTCCTCGGCCGCCTGCCGGTCGTAGCCGGCCAACGAGCCGGTCACGACGAGGGTCTTGCCGGCCAACGGCCCGGCAGGGCCGGCACCGGCGTCGCCGGCCGCGACCGGCCGGACGATCGGCCGTTCGGCCTCCACGCCCGCGTCCACGAGCTCGGCCAGGACGCCCTGGGTTTCCGGCGCCGTGAAGTATCGGACGAGGCCCGCCGCGACCGTGGCCCCGACACCGGGGATCGCCTCGAACGCCTCGGGCTCGTGCTGGGCGATCCGGTTCAGCTCGGCCGCTGCGCGCCGTGTCCAGCCGTGCGCACCGCCCATCGGCTCGCCCTCGCCGGGCGGGATCCGCGCCGCAAGCCAGCCGGCCAGGTCGATTGCGGTCTGCTCGCCCACCTGGGGGATCCCGAGTGCGTTGAGGATCCGGGCGAGCGGCCGGCGGCGGGCACGTTCGATCGAGGCGACCAGGTTCTCGGCGCTCTTCCGGCCATAGCGATCGAGGCTCATCAGGGTGTCGACGTCGAGCCGGAAGAAATCGGCCCGGGAGCCGAGGAGGCCGCGCTGGAGGAGCTGCTCCACCACGGCCCAGCCGGCACCCTCGATGTCCATCCCGCCCCGGCCGGCGAAGTGCCCGAACTCCTGGCCGACCCGCGCCGGACAGCGCCGGTTCGGGCAGTAGTGGCGCACCGCGCCCTCGTCGCGCACGATCGGCGTCGCGCAGACCGGGCATTCGAGGGGCATCTCGAACTCGCGCTCGGTGCCGGTTCGCTTCTCGAGGACCGGGCCGACGACCTCGGGGATCACGTCGCCGGCCTTCTGGAGGACCACGGTGTCGCCGATCCGGATGTCCTTGCGCCGGACCTCATCGAGGTTGTGGAGGGTGGCCCGGGCAACGGTCGAACCGGCGACCTTGATCGGCTTGAGGTGGGCGACCGGGGTCAGGGTGCCGGTTCGGCCGACGTAGGCCACGATGTCCTCGACGACCGTCTGGACCTGCTCGGGCGGAAACTTGTAGGCGATGGCCCAGCGCGGCGCCCGGGCCACCAGGCCGAGCCGGGCCTGCTGGTCGAGCCGATCCACCTTGACCACCACGCCATCGGTCTCGTACGGCAACCCGTGGCGCCGATCGCGCCACGTCTCGATGAACGCCAGCACGCCGTCGATGTCGAGGTCCGCGGCACTCTCCGGGTTGACCGGCAGGCCGAGCTCGGCGAGACGGACCAGGGCCGCCGACTGGGTCGCGACGGTTGGCTCATCCTCGACGAGCTGATAGAACCAGCCCGACAGGCGCCGGCCGGCGGTCACCGCCGGATCCATCTGGCGCAGGGACCCGGCGCCGCTGTTGCGCGGGTTGGCATAGAGCGCCAGGCCCGCTTCCTCACGCTCGGCATTGATCCGGGCGAACTCGGACCTGGGCATGTAGACCTCACCACGGGCCTCGATCGAGACCGGCGCTGCCAGGCGCGCCGGAATGGCGGCGATCGTGCGCAGATTGGCCGTGACGTCCTCGCCCGTGGTGCCGTCGCCGCGCGTCGCGCCGAGCACGAACCGGCCCCGATCGAAGCGCAGGCTGATCGCCAGGCCGTCGATCTTGAGCTCGGCGCCGTAGCGCAGCTCGGCGACCGGCTCGGGTGCGGCGGCGAGCCCCAGGCCCTTCCGGACTCGGGCGTCGAAGGCCCGCAGCTCGTCGGCCGAGAACGCGTTGCCGAGCGACAGCATCGGCCGGCTGTGATGGACCTCCTCGAACGTCGACGAGGTCTGGGCGCCGATCTTGACGGTTGGTGACTCGTCGGTGCGCAGGTCGGGAAAGGCCGTCTCGAGCGCGACGAGCTCGCGGAATCGCGCGTCGTACTCCGGGTCGGACAGCTCGGGCGCGTCCTCGAGGTAGTAGAGCCGGTTGGCCCGTTCGATCTCCGCCGAAAGCGCCGCGTGGCGGTCCGCGCCGGCGACCGGCCCGCCGGCGAGAGCGGCCTCGACGAGGGCCGGGTCGACCGGCAAGTTGCTCACCGGCTCAGCCGATCAGCTCGAGGTTGGCCATGCTGGCAAGCATCGTCTTGTGGCCGACTCCCCCGTCCCGGAAGGCGACCGTCACCTCCTCATCGTCGCGGGTGAGACGGGCGGAGACGACGATCCCGTCACCGAAGCGGGCGTGGCGGACCCGGTCGCCATCGCGATAGCGGCGCTCACCGGGCACGATCGGCCGGGCTGGAATCCGGGCAGGCGCCGCCTCGATCCGGCGAACCGGCAGCTCGTCGGGGGCCTCGCGATCGACGTCGACGGGATCGTCCCAGGCTCGGATGCCCCGGCCGGGCGAGACCGTCAGCTCGCCAGAGCGGGCGCCGGCGGCATACGACGAGCGCTTGGCCGCGAGATCGCGGGTTGGCGCGAACGCGGTCCCGGCCGGTGGGGCGCCCGGCCGGCCGCTGCCCTGGCGGAACGCTCCGC
>JBEPUS010000034.1:0-17235 GCA_041691435.1 Chloroflexota bacterium | reverse complement strand
GTACCACGAGACGTCGACGACGATCGCGACAATGCCGATGAGGGCGATCATTGCCCCGGCGAAGATCACCAGGACCTGGCCGTTGCGACGCCGGCGCGGCGCCGGCGCAGTCTCGAGAGCGGGACGCATCAAAGCGGCCATCAAATTGTCCTCAGTTCGTCGGGTTCAGGGACATGACCGTCTTGTCGGTCATGGGCAGGGTGGCCGGCCCGGCGGGGCCGAAGAACTTCTCGATCGCGCCGAGCGGCGTGATCATCGTGTACGTGTAGCTGAGGCTGACCCCGAGCGAGTCAGGCGGGCAGATGCTGCCGCTGCAGTACGACAGGCAGGCGGGGTTGGAGCCACCGCACAGCCAGGTCACCGCGTGGCGCGAACACGCTGCCCAGTTGGTGGTCCCCTGGGTGAACGTGAACGAGCCGTCAAGCTTGTTCGTCCAGGTGTTGGTGGTCGAGGCACCGATCGGATTGCCGTTCAGGTCCGACTGCCAGATCTTGATCGAGGCGACGGCGTTCGGGTAGGCCACGAGGGGCGAGCCGGGGCTCCGCAGGACCTTCGTGACCGCGTTGATGATCGCCGGATCGATGGCATTGCACTCGGCCGGCGATGCACCGGTACCACCGTTCGAGAGCGTCGCGCCGGCTCGGGCGCCTTCGCGGGTCGCGTACTCGAGGCTCAGGTTGTGGGTGAAGACAAAGCCGAACTCGAGCATGCCCATCAGCAGGAGCAGGAAGACCGGCACGATGATCGCGAACTCGACCATGCCCTGGCCACGCTGGCCATCGCGGGAGCGTCGGACGTGCGGCCGGCTGGCCAGGCGGGAGAGGCTCACAGGACGGGCTCCATTTCCATCGCGTTGGACTTGACGATCGTCCAGCCCGAACCGCTGAAGCCGAGCAGGCCCTTGAGCGGCGTATGCCACTGGTAGTTGTAGGTGATCTGGACGCCGATCGTGTCGAGCCCGCCGTGGCCCACGGCACAGCTGGAGCCGTTGATCACGTTGCAGCGATTCGCCTCCGCGTAGCCGTTCGTGGTCTTCTGGTACGGCAGGGTGAACGTCGAGGCGCCGATCGTGCACGAGATCGTGAGGGTCGTGCTCCGGACGTACGTATTGACGTTGGCGCCCTTGATGGCGCCGGTCGTCGCGTCCGCCCAGTAGATCTGGACGTTGGTGATGTTGCGCGGATCGGAAGGTCCGTTGATGTCGTCTTCGATCTTCCGCAGGATGGCGCAGTCAGCGCCGGTGTTATTGCCGGCCTCTGCGGCCGTGAGCGAGGCATCACGGGTCGCGTAGCTCGATGCGAGGTTGGCGTTCATCAGGAAGCCGTACTCGATCACGGCGACGAGCAGGATCATGAACAGGGGGAAGACGAAGGCGAATTCGACCAGCGCCTGGCCTTTGCTGTTCGGCTTCCGGAGGAGTCTGCGACGGACCGAGCGGATCATGTTCTCCGACTTCTCTGCAGTAGCGTTCACTGGACTGGAGCGCCATCACCAACGATGCTTTGGCGGCCGGCCGTCGTGCCATGGGCTGAAGGTCCTAGGTTGGACAGCCGCGGCTCCGTTGATATCCCAAAGACTGGGAACTTGACCTTTCCGCCGACCTTGGCGCCGAGGCAGCCATTTGGGCTATGTCCCGCACGGATTTCGCGCCAGTGGTGCGTCGACGCGCCGGACGGCCCGCGCCCGGCCATCGCAACCGGGCCGCAACCAGCCGTCGATCACGGTCACACGCGGGCGCGGGTATCCTGTCGAACGTCAGATCCAGATTGCGACCCGTCAGTGACAGGTGGTGCTCATGAAGGTCGGTGTCGCCAGGGAAACGACGCCCGGTGAACGGCGCGTCGCCCTGGTACCAGAGGTGCTCGGCAAGCTGACGGCGGCTGGGCTCGAGGTCCTCGTCGAGGCCGGCGCCGGCGCCGGGGCGGCCTTGCCCGATTCGGCCTACACGGAGGCCGGCGCACGGATCGTCTCGACGGCCGACCTGTATGGCCAGTCGGATGTGGTGCTCAAGGTCCAGAAACCGTCCGAGGCCGAGGTCAACCTGCTGCGCAAGGGCCAGGCCGTGGTTGGCTTCCTGCAGCCGCTGATCGATCCCAAGCTGGCGGCCACCCTGGCGGCCCGGGGGGTGACGGCGATCAGCCTCGACGCCCTGCCGCGCACGCTGTCACGCGCCCAGTCGATGGACGCGCTCAGCTCACAGGCCAACGTCGGTGGCTACAAGGCGGTGCTGATCGCGGCCAACGCGTTTGGCCGTTACTTCCCGTTGTTGACGACGGCCGCCGGAACCGCCAAGCCGGCGAACGTGCTGGTCCTGGGCATCGGCGTCGCCGGGCTCCAGGCAATCGGCACCGCCCGCCGCCTCGGCGCAGTGGTCAAGGCCTACGATGTCCGGTCCGAGACCAGGGAGCAGGCCCAGTCCCTGGGCGCCCAGTTCCTGGTGCTCAAGTCGCTCGGCGACGCGTCGGGCAGCGGCGGCTACGCCCGGGAGCTGACGGCCGAAGAACGAGCGGCTCAGCAGAACGAGCTGAACGGCTACATCGGTGCGATGGACGTCGTCATCACCACCGCCCAGGTGCCCGGCCGGCGGCCGCCGGTCCTGGTCACCGCGGAGGCGGTGGCCCTGATGAAGTCGGGCTCGGTCATCGTGGACATGGCCGCCTCCGCGCTGGGCGGCAACTGCGAGCTCTCGAAGGTGGGCGAGACGGTGCTGACCGACAACGGGGTGACGATCATCGCCCCCGACAACCTGCCGGCCACGATGCCCGCCGGTTCGTCCGCGTTCTATGCCCGGAACATCTCGGCCCTGCTCCTCCACTTCGTGAAGGATGGCGCGATGCACTACGACTTCGACGAGGAGATCACCGCCGGCACCGTCATCAGCCATGACGGAGCGGTGGTCCAGGCTGCCACGAAGAAGCTCCTCGAGCCAGCCGCGCCCACGACGCCAGCCGCGCCCACGGCTCCTGCGGCAGCGACTTCCGCGGTGCCTCCGGCCGGGAGCACCGGCGCATGAGCCAGGAGCTGCTCAACGCGCTGGCCCTTTTCGTGCTGGCGATCCTGGTCGGCTTCGAGGTCATCAGCAAGGTCCCGGCAACCCTCCACACGCCGCTCATGTCGGGCGCCAACTCGATCCACGGCATCGTCCTCGTAGGGGCGATGCTGATCGCGGCGGAAGCCGACAACCCGCTGAGCTACCTGCTCGCGTTCGTGGCGATGACCTTCGGGGCGATGAACGTCGTCGGCGGCTACGTGGTCACCGATCGGATGCTCCAGATGTTCCGCAAGAAGGCGCCCCCACCCAAGCCGGTCGATCCGGCCGAGCAGGCCGAGGGCCACGCCTGATGTCGCAGGCCTGGATCTACACGATCGTCTACTTCGCCTGGTTGATCGGGGCCGCCTGTTTCGTGCTCGGGCTGCACCTGATGAACTCGCCGGCAACCGGTCGCAACGGCAACCGGCTGAGCGCCTCGGGCATGGTCATCGCCGTTGGCGCGACGCTGGTCGACCTGATCCTCCGGCCCGAAGGCCTCAGCGGAACCGCCCTGGTGATCATCATCATCGGCTTCCTGCTGGGCGGAGGAGCCGGCCTGTACACGGCCCGAACGGTGAAGATGACGGCGATGCCCCAGCTGGTGTCGCTGTTCAACGCGGTCGGCGGCGGCGCTGCCGGGCTGGTTGCCCTCGACGATTTCATTCGCCTGGCGGGCGGCGGCGGCGCCGACCTGTCAACCACCGTCTTCGTCGTCCTGGGCGCCGTGTTCGGCTCGGTCACCTTCACCGGCTCGTTGATCGCCGGCGGCAAGCTCCAGGGCCTGATCCCCGGCAAGCCGATCGTCGTGCCCGGCGGCCAGATCCTGACGATCGCCGTCGCGGCGGTGGCCCTCATCGGGACGGTCGTCCTGATCCTGGGCGCCGCGGGAACGCTCGTCCTGAGCTCCACCGTGACCCTTGTCGTCCTGGCCCTCATCGTGGCCGCCGGCCTCATCTTCGGAATCACGATGGTCCTGCCGATCGGCGGAGCGGACATGCCGGTGGTGATCAGCCTGCTCAACGCGCTGACCGGCACGGCCGCCGCCATGGCCGGGTTCGTGATCGGCAACCCCGTGCTGATCATTGCCGGAGCGCTGGTCGGGGCATCGGGCACGATCCTGACGAACCTGATGGCCACGGCCATGAACCGCTCGGTCCTGAACATCCTGGCCGGCGGCTTCGGCACCGGTGATTCGACCGCCGGGTCGGCTGTGGCCGGAGCCGGTGGATCGGTCCGCGAGATCTCGGCGGACGACGCCGCGATCCAGCTGGCCTACGCCCAGAGCGTGATCATCGTGCCCGGCTACGGATTGGCCGTCGCCCAGGCCCAGCACCAGGTCCGCGAGCTGGCCGAGCTGCTCGAGGCCAAGGGCGTCGATGTGAAATACGCCATCCACCCGGTGGCCGGGCGCATGCCGGGCCACATGAACGTGCTGCTGGCCGAGGCCAACGTGCCCTACCCGCAGCTCAAGGAGATGGACGAGATCAACCCCGACTTCGAGCGTTGCGACGTGGCCCTGGTCGTGGGCGCGAACGACGTCACGAACCCGGCGGCGCGCAATCCGGGCTCCCCCGTCTCGGGGATGCCGATCCTCGACGTCGACCACGCCAAGTCGATCATCGTCATCAAGCGCTCGATGGGCCGAGGCTACGCGGGCATCGACAACGAGCTCTACTCGAACCCCAAGACGGGGATGCTCTTCGCGGACGCGAAGGAGGGCCTCCAGTCCCTGACCGCGGCGGTCAAGGCGGTCTAGCTCTCGCGGCATTCGGTCGGCCGGCGGCCCGTGGCCCGTCTTCGGCGCGTGCCGCCCGCCTGGCTCCCGCGGCACTCAGGGGCGCGCCGCCAGGCGACCCGTGACCCGTCTTCACCACGTCCGTCCGGCGCCGTTCTTGACAGATTCCAGTGGGGAGGACCGTATGGTCGGAACCGGTGGCATTTTCACCATCATCGACCGAGGGGCCATGACTTCCACGCACGAATCTGGCCTGACGAGATCAGCCGTGGGGCCCATTCACCGGTTCGACCGGCCATGACGCCGCCCTGGCTGGAATCTGTCAACTTCGCCAGGTCCGGGCCACGGGCCCTATATATCTGTTACTTGACAGTAGCCTGTTTTCAGCGTCTACTGGGCGCATGGACGACGCGGACGGCGAGCCGATCAAGCCTCAGGACCACGACGAGCTCCGCCATTCCTCGCCGAGGCTGGTCGGGGCTGCCGCCGCGCTGGCCGTTGGTGTTGGCTTCCTGGCCGTTTTGGCGGGCCTGTCACCGTTCGGATTCGACGCGTCGCCGCTCTTTGTCCAGCCCCAGTTCATCGCGGTCTGCCTCGCGCTATCCGTCGCCCTGGGCTGGCGCCTCGGTGGCCGCGTGACGAGCGGCGGCTGGCGATCGGTGGCCCTGAGCGGGGTCGCCTTCGGCATCGTCTGGCCGCCGATGGCGATTCTGGTCCTGTTTGGCGTCGCGACGATCGACGCTTCCGCGCGCGGCGTCTTCACCGCCTCGGACGTCGGCCCGGGCGCTGCCTATCTCGTCTATGGCCTGGCGATCTTCTGGATCTACGGAGCCGTGATCTTCATTCCGCTCGGCATTGTCTGGGCGGTCACGGCCCGCGTGGCGGCCAGGATCAGCGGACTTCGCCATCGCCCGCGTCGAGATCCCCGGGCGTCGAACGCCGGATTCGTCCTGGCGCTCGCGGTCATCACGGGCGCGGGTGGCGCGGCGCAAACGCTGGCCTATGCCCCGTGGAACACGAACTGCCTCAGGTTCCCCGGCGAGAGCGCCACCGCCGCAGCGTTCTCGCCGGCGGGCGACCGCCTCGCGGTTGCCCTCCGTTCCGACACATACGAGAGTGGCGTGGTCC
Organism: Chloroflexota bacterium; assembly: GCA_041691435.1. Lineage (GTDB taxonomy): Bacteria > Chloroflexota > Limnocylindria > Limnocylindrales > CSP1-4 > Palsa-1033. The sequence continues at coordinate 11,341 of JBEPUS010000034.1, read as the reverse complement.
TGCTGCTGGACTGGCCGTCCGGTCGGACGCTCGCGACCTGGCCGGCCGCGACGGACCTGGCCGTTGCCGTCAGCCCCGATGGCCGCGTCTACTGGTCATCGGGCGATTTCGCAGGCGACGCGCCGATCTTGACGGCGATCGCCGGGTCGGCGCCCAGCGAGCTCGTCGTAGCCACGAACAACTCCATCGGCGATCTGACGTGGACGCGAGCCGGGCTCGCAGGACTCACGTCCGATGGTTCGTTCATTGCGTCGATCTCACTGGCAGGTGCCCCCGCCATGTTGGCCCTCCGACCAGCACCGGGCGACCTTCGCGAGTTCTGGGCGTCCTCGGACGGCACGATCTCGGCATCGGAGACCTGGCAGAGCTCGACGATCGAGGTCGTTGGTCCTGCCGGCTCGCCGTCGGTGCCGGTCAGCGGTGGCGCCGAGGGGTTTGCCCTGACGAACGACCAGCGCACGCTCGTGGTCGCAGCGACGGCCGGCGGGATCCGCACCGTGGACGTCGCGACCGGTCATTCACGGCAAATCATGCCCGGGAACCAATCCTTCATCGCCATGTCCGACTACGGCAACCTTGCCTGGACGAACGATGGCGAATTCGGCCGCGGCCCGCTGTGCACCTCGACGCTCGCTCGGCTCGGCGGCTAGGGCCCGGAGGTCGAGCGGCCGAACGCGACACCGCGCTCGCGGAGCGAGACGAAGGCGTCGTGGCCGATCACGAGGTGGTCGAGGAGCTCGATGTCGAGGAGGCGGCCCGCCGCGAGGGCCTCCGCGGTGAGGTGCAGGTCGTCCGGTGACGGCGTCGGGTCGCCCGACGGATGGTTGTGGACCAGGATGATCCCCGAGGCATTGAGCCGGACCGCATCCCGGTAGAGCTCCCCCACCCGGACGAGGCTCGAGCTGACGTTGCCCTGGTAGACCGTCGCGACCCGCAGGACGACATTCTTCGTGTTCAACAGCACCACCCGCAGCTCCTCACGCTCGAGGCGGCCCATCTGGAGGATCAACCGCTCGGCGACGTCGCGCGGCGCCCGGATGGTCCAGCGGCCGGTTGGCCAGTCGGCCAGCAGCCGCCGCCCGAGCTCGAACGCAGCACTCAGCTGGGCGGCCCGAACAGGGCCGATCCCCGGGATCCCGGCCAGCTCGGTGTCCGAGGCGCGGGCGAGGCCGGTCAGACCCTCGTGCCGGACCAGCGCTTCCTCGGCAAGGTCGACCGCGCTCATGCCCCGGGCACCGGTGCCCCAGACGAGGGCGATCAGCTCGGCCGCGCTGAGCCCGCCGGGCCCCCGCTGGGCCAGTCGTTCCCGGGGTCGCTCGGCCTCGGGCACCTCGCGCAGGGCACGGCCCGGCCGGATCGATGCGGCCGGATCGAAGATCAGGGGCACGAATGGGTTGGTCATCGCGGGCCTCGGTCAGGCGGTGGACGTGGTGTCCCCGACTCCGAGCAACGAAGCCCGCCGATTCCTCCGCCATCCGGAGCCGGGAACACGACGAACCCTAGCGAGCGGTCCTCACCCGCTGATCATCGCCGGCTGCATCGCGAGTCGCGGTCGCCCAGTCGCAGTCGCCGAGTCGCGGTCGCCAGGATCGCGGCGGCCGACGCGGCGGAGATGGAGGCAGGTTCGCCGGCCGGCGCGCCGGCCGGAGGTCAGGAGTCGGCGCGCTGGGCCGAGACGCCCTGCGAACCGAGCCGATGACCGTCGCGAGCGGCCCACAGGACGTGCTTCGGATCGGCCAGGACGAAGGCGCCCCAGACGATGCCGACGACCGGCCCGATGAGCGTGCTGACTCCGAGAATCGTCGCGAATGCCGCCCCGACGGCCCAGCCGGCGAGCAACCAGAGCAGCGTGGATGTGATGCGCAGCTTCATGCCCCAACCATCGCGCTCGCAGCCCGCCAGGACAACGGAACAGTCGTACTGCGAATGGCCAGGACCTTGACGAGCCTGGGCGACGACGGTCGCGGCTCAAGCGCCGAACGACAGGCCCACGAGGATCAACGGGATCGCGTTGAACATCGCGTGCAACCCGAACGACGAGGCGAGCGAGCCGCGCCGGACGAAGATCCAGCCCAGGGCGAGGGCAACGGGCAGCCGGGTCACGAAGGCGATCACGGCGTCCGATGGCGTTCCGGAGAGGGTCAGCACGTGGGCCACCGAGAAGAGCAGGGCGCCCCGGATGATCCCGCCCCGGGCGCCCATGCCCCGGACCCAGGCCGTCGTCGCGAAGCCGCGGTAGAAGAGCTCCTCGCCGAACGGGGCGATCAGGACGCCCGAGACGAGGTTGATCACGGCGTCGGCGGTGTTGGTCGCCGGCGGCAGCGGGCCCGGTGGCGACGTTCCGAGCCAGCCGATCAGGAGGCTCCCCAGGCCGACCGTGATGAACAGGATCGGGATGGCCAGGACCATGCCTTCAAGGAGGTCACGGACCAGGACGGCCCGCTGTGGGCCCGCTAGCGAACGGCCGGGCAGGCCCATCTCGCGCCAGCTGAGCGAGCCGGATCCAACCACCAGCGCCGCGACCAGGACGATCGCGCTCCCGTTCAGGATCAGCAGGCCCACGAGCGTCTCGATCGCCGTCCCCGCGCGGACGCCCAGGGCTTGCAGGGGGACGAACGCGAGCAGCTCGAGGAAGAGGGTCAGGGCGACGTAGCAGCAGAACAGGATGAACGGCGACGGGCCACGGTAGCTGAGCACGGCTCGCGCCTGGCGCTCGACGGCCTGCGAGCCGCCAGCGGCGGCCAGCCCAATGGAGAGGAGCAGCGTGCCGATCCCGAGGAGAATCGCGCCGGGCAGGTCGGAGGGCTGGGCCAGCAGGACCACGAAGATCGTGGCTGCACCCAGGAGGCTGGCCAGCCAGCCAACCAGATAGAGACCCGGCGCGCGCCGCCCATCGAGCGAGAAGGTGCGCATCCCGAGCCGCGCCGGCGCCGGCTCGTGGGTGACGACCGCTTCCGATCCTGTTGGTTCTGGCAGGCCGGGGTCGCCCGGCCCGGTCAACGCTCCGGCAGCGGGTCGGATGCGCCTCGGGCCCGCCGCGGGCTCCCCGCCCTGGGCGACTTCCGCGAGCGGGGCGGATCGCCAGGGATGCTGGTCGAGATCACCGGGGGCTCGAGCGCGCTGGCGACGGCACTGGCGGCTGCCGCGGCGGCGACCGGGTAGGGCGCGGGCGTTGCGCCGACGAAGGCCCCCACCGGCTCACGCCGCTCGAAGTCCTTGCCGCACCAGGCACACAGCGACCAGTCGAGGCCGACCAGCCGGTTGCAGTTCGGGCAGACCCGGTTGAGGCGGGTGCGGCAGGTTGGGCAGATCAGCCATTGGTCAGCGACGCGGCGGGCACACGTGGGACAGTGCGGAACGCCGTCGACCTCGTTGAGCAGGGCCTCTTCGGCCAGTGACCGCTCGGTTGCCTCGGCGACCTTCTCATGGGGCCGGATCAGGCGATAGATCAAAGCCGCGAAGATGAACAGGACCGGCGTGAACAGGATGATCAGGCTGGCCGCGACGTACGGCAAGATGGGATTGTCCGAGCGCGTCTGCATGTCGCGGAAGGCCCAATAGGCCGTCGCGATCCAGATGACGACGACATAGGCGGCAATGGCCCGCAGGCCGAATTGGATGACCGGCGCATCGAAGAAGCCACCAAGCGCGTTGCCGATCGTACTGAGTACCTGGTCCACTGGCTGGGCCCCGTGCCTCCGAAGAATGGAGACGACCTGCGTCTGCCGTTTGGCAGTGTATCAGGGGTCTCGCGGAGCCTAGACGGCCGGTGGTGCCGCCAGGTGACGGCCGGCTCGAACGCCAACCAGGCCGCCGGCCACGAGGACGATGGCACCCACCAGTAGGAGGGTCACGCCGAGCCCGTCGCTGAAGGGCCGGGTCTGATAGGCCCAATCGAGTCCGAAAAGGATTCCGCCGATCGCCAACGGGGCCACGCCCGCCCGGATCCAGCTGGGGATCGGGTTGGGCACGCCATTGACGACCAGCAGGCCGAGGGCGACGAGCACGAGCGGCAGGTAGCCGGCGTTGGCCAGCCCCCAGCGGTCGAAATAGGCGCTGCCCACGGCGCCGATGACCCCGTCGCGGGACCACGGCATGAGGAAGCTCACCGCCGCGATCGCTGATCCGGCAATCGTCAACCAGCCCGGCAGCTCGGCCGGTGCCTGTACGGAGATGCCGCTCCTGGCCTTCGGCTCACTCTCTGCGGCCACCCGCACGGGCGCATTCGGCTGGGGAGCAAAGGCCACGGCCGAGACTGCCCCGGTCGCACTCGTGAGATAGGCAGGCTGGCCGGGGCGGAGGCCGGCTGGCGCCTCGAACGGTCGAGCGCCGCGAATGCCGTGGCCGGCGCGCGGAACGGGCGCGGTGAAGGCCGCCGATGGGGCGAGGTAGGCGCCTGGGATCGCCGGCGGCGCTTCCGGCGCGTCCGGGCTGTCGTAGTCCTCTGCGCGGCTGCTCAGCCAGCCGTTGGCCGGCCGGGTCTCGAGGTCATGAAGGATCGATCCGGTCCGAGCCGTCGGCCGGAGCGCCCATGAAGGCGGCTCCTGGCTGGCCTGGGGCGTCAGGACCGCAGGAGTGACGACGCCGGGAACGGGCCTGGCAGGCTCCGAAGCGATCAGGCCCGCCGCCGGCGGTGCAGCCTGGATCGGCGCGACTGGCTGTTCACGCTGGGGGCCGAGCCGCGGAGTGGACCGCCCTCGAGGCGCGGATGCAGCCGGGGCAGGGCTGGGCGCCGCGGGCGCTGCCGGCTTCGCCGAGGTCGGCAGCCGGGGAGCCCCGGTGACGGTCGCGACGAGCGTGCCGCAGCTGGGGCACGAGAGCCGCCCACCGGAGACCAGGGCTCCGCATGAAGGGCAGGCGATCGGCTTCCTGGGCAATGCGTGGTACCTCTGGGACCCACCGCCGGCGATCCGGCGGCTCGGGCGTTACAGGGTGGCACGCCCCGGGTCCGTTCCACCACTCCCCCGATGGTCCTCCCCCACGAGCAACGTCCAGGCCACCGCTCGCCACGCGCCAAGGGCGCCGGCCGCGACGAGCGCCAGCAGCCAGCAGGCCGCGAACACGAGCGTGGCGGCGATCGCGATGGGGATTGCCCCGAAGCCGACGCCACCGAGGAGGGCATCGCGAACGAGGTCCCATGACCAGGCAATGAGGGCGATGGCTCCGGCCAGGACGCCGGCAGCAACGATCAGGGACACCCCGAGGAGCACGAGGACGGTGGGCATCCTGCGGGCCAACAGGCCCAGGCCACCGAGCAGGGCCGGGCCGACCCCGGCGCCGCGCAGCACGGCCAGCCGGGTGGCGAGCCCGCCCCAGGTCTCGCCGAGGAGCCACGTCAGGATGATCCCGGCGACGATCTCGGGGGCCTGGGCCGCGACCCTGATCACGATCGGCGTGACGAGGTCGGTGGGCAGGGTGAGCTCGAGATACACGATCTGGCCGAGCCGCTGGACGCCGACCGCCAGGCTGACCGCCAGGGGCAGCAGGCTGACGAGGCGAATCAGGACGATCCGACGCAGGAGCCGCCCAGATGGCTGACGCGACTCCCCCGGGCTGAGCCCGATCAGGGCGATCTCGGCGCCGGCCGCGATGGTGATCCCGGCGACGAGCGCCGCAGCGCCGAGCCCGGTGGCCACGGCAATGCGCACGATCAGGCCGGCGGTTGGACCGGTGGGCGTGATGGAGGCCGGCCCGATGAACGTCGCCAATCCCACCAGGCTGGGCGGGACGATGATCGGGGCGACGAACAGGGCGAGCCCGCCACGAGCCAGGAAGCCGGCCAGGGCGATCGGCCACAGGCCAGGCCGGGCGAGGGCATCACGCGCGGCCGTCCACGCCGACCGCCAGCCAGTCACTCGGACCTACGGGTTGGAGCTCGCCGACGGCGGAAGCAGTTGGCTCAGCTCGCGAAGTGCCTCCTGGACCTTGGCGATCTCCGCCCCGTACGTGGCGAAGTCGCCATTTCGGAGGGCCGCCTGGGCCAGCTCGAAGTGCTGATTGGCATAGGTGACCAGGGCGGCCACGTTGCCGGCCGGGGGACTGCCGCCGGGTGCCGGGCTGGGGGTGACAACCGGACCTGAGCTGGGCGTGGGCGACGGCCCGCTGCTGGGCGGCGGCGATCCACTCGGCGCACCGGACAGGAGCTGGTTGAGCGCGCCCGCCAGGTTCGTGTCCCACACGACCTGGGTCGGGGTGGCCACGATGATCCGCTCGAACGCGGGGAAGGCGCTGTTGGCCGATTGCAGGTAGACCGGCTGGAGATAGATCAGCGAGTTCTGCACGGGGACCACGATCAGGTTGCCCTTGATCACGTGGCTGCCGGCCTGGTCCCACAGCGTGACCTGGGCGCTGATCGTGGGATCGGCGTCGATCTTCGCGGCGATCTGGTTGGGTCCCAGGACCGAGGTGTCCTGCGGGAACTTGTACACCCGGACCTGGCCGTAGTTTGCCTGGTCATTGCGGGCGGCGATCCAGGCGATCATGTTCGGCCGGCTTGCGGGAACCATCGGCTGGAGGAGCAGGAACTCGGTAGACGTCTCGTCCGGCAGGCGCATCTCCACGTAGTACGCCACGTTCGGCAGGTTCTGGGTACCACCGGCATCCGGCGGGACCGTCCACAGGTCCTCGTTGTTGTAGAACGCCGCGGGATCGGTCACGTGGTAGCGGGCGTAGGTCCGGGTCTCCACGTCGAAAAGGTCCTCGGGAACCCGCAGGTGGGCCTTCAGGTCGGACGGCATCGCGCTGAGCGGGGTGAACATCTGGGGGAAGACGTTCTCGTACGTGCGGATGATCGGATCGGTCGGATCGCTCACGTAGAAGGTCATCTGGCCGGTGTAGGCGTCGACCACCACCTTGACGCTGTTGCGGATGTAGTTGAAGTCGAGTCCGCCCAGGCCCGAAGCCGAGGCCAGCTGGCTCGTGTCGAACGGCTGGGCGTTCGGGAACCGGTCGCTCGTCGTATAGGCATCCTGGATGTAGTCGAGCCCGCCTGCGCTGTTGACCACGAGATATGGATCGCTGTCGTAGTTCAGGAATGGCGCCACTTCCGAGATCCGGTCCGAGATCGTGCGATGGATCAGCAGCTGGCTCTGGTCGGTGATCTGGTCGCTGATCAGCAGGTTCAGGTCCTTGTACTCGAGCGCCCAGAGCAGCCGCGAGAAGACCGTGTCCAGCTTGATCCCGCTCGTGCCGGTCCAGCGCGTGGTGGCATTCGAGTTGGCCGTGCTTGCGGCGTCCGAGCCCACCGGATAGTCGAACTCGTCCTGGCGGGCATCGACCACGACCCAGTCGCTGGACCGCTCGCCGAAGTAGATCCGGGACTGACTGACCTGGGGGGCGCCGCTGCTCGAGACCGGGGGCAGGCCCTGGATGAACAGGTCCGGCTGGCCCTCGGCCGTGGCTGCATTGACCGGGACCATCGCCACGCCGATGCCATGGGTGAAGGTGATCCGCTGGTTCACCCACGAGTTCGCCAGCGGGTTCTTCTCGGGCGCCAGCTCGCGGCCGGCGAGCATCACCTGGCGCGCCGTGCCGTTGATCTGGTAGCGATCGGTATCCACGTTCGTGAAGTCGTAGTACTGGCGAACGGTCTGAAGCTGGTCCAGCGAATCACGCAACGGGGCGGCATCCCACAGCCGGGCGTTCTGGAACGTGCCCTGTTCGTTGGTCACCGCCGCCTGGGTGAGCTGATCCTGGCCCGAGTAGTCGCTCACCGTCCACGAGTTCAGGCCGTAGGCGATTCGGGTCATCGCGATGTTGTTCTGGATATAGGTGGTTTCCTTGCCCAGCTGGTCGGGTTCGACCGAGAGGCGCTGGATCACGGCCGGGTAGATCTGGCCGAGGACGATCGAGGCGCTCAGCCAGAAGATGATCACCGCGCCCAGTGGCCAGAGCATCCGGGTGAAGGCGCCGCCGACGAGCAGTGCGCCGGCAAACGCAGCCACCACGGTGAGGACGTCAAAGGCGAAGAAGCGCGCATTCTGGTCGGTGAAGCTGACCCCGGCGGCGACGCCGTTGGAGCTGTAGACGAGCTCCAGCTTGTCGAGCTGGTAGCCGATTGCGATCGAGGCGAGGTAGAGCCCGGCCAGGACCGCCAGGTGGACTCGCATCTGGGTGGTGAAGGTGATCCCGCCGTGCAGGCCGCCAAGGAGGTAGCGTCCGGCGCTGACGGCCAGGGCGGCGAGCAGCAGGCCGTTGACGCCCGACTGCAGCCAGCGCAGGAACGGCAGTTGGAAGAGATAGAAGCTGATGTCCCGATGGAAGATCGGGTCGGTCACGGGCGCCACGCCGGCCGGGCTGTAGGGCACCTGGTTGCGCCACAGCAGGATCGTCTCCCAATGGCTCGCTGCCGATCCGGCGACACCGAGGGCGATCAGGAAGACCAGGGCCACCAGAACCCAGCGGGCGATCGGCGCGAAGTCCGGCAGGTCGTCGGCCGTTAGGACGATCCCCTCGCCCGGCCGGGAACCCATTCGATTGCCACCCGGCCGGTTTGGCGGGCGGTTCTCCCAGGGCCGGCCAGGACGTCCGGGACCCGCCGAGTCCTCGCCGGCCAGCCGCTCGAACCAGCCGGCAAACGGGCTGGGTCGCTCGGGGTCGGGTGGTGGCAGCAGCCGGCCGGCCAGCCAGACGTTGAAGAGCAGGAAGGCGAGGGCCACGATGCCGCCCCCGGCGAACAGCCCGATCTGGGTAGTGACCCGGGTCCAGAAGACGGCCTCGAAGCCAACGCTCTTGAACCAGATCGCATCGGTCAGGAAGCTGACGCCAACACCGAGCAGGACGATGACGACGACGATCGCCAGGCCGATGAAGCCGATCCCGAAGCTGCGCATCCGGCCGCCCGAGCTGGACCCATCGTTGGGACCGCCGACGACGATCCGCGGCCGGGGTGGACGGCGCCGGCCGCCTCGGCCGGCGACCGGCTCGAACGGCCGCCGCCGGCCGGGCTCCTCCGACGCTTCATCGTGCTCGCCGTGCTCGTGCTGCTCGTCGTGCTCGTGCTCGTCGGCCTCTGGCTCGTGGTCGTGGTCGTCGGTGGACCCATCGGTGTCGGGCTCGTGCTCGGTCTCGGGCTCGGCCTCGTCGGGTCCGGGCTGGACGTGGGGCCCTGGCTCTGGGTCCTCGGCTTCCCCGTCGACTCCAGCCGGAGCGTCGTCGGGCGCGGTTCCGGCCGCTGCTGCGGCAGCGGCGGGATTCGCGGCGGCCGCCTCGGCCTGGCGGCGGCGGAGCTCGTCCAGGAACTCGTCGAAGAGGTCGCGCACTGTCCCGGGAGTCTACTCCGCGCGGTCTGAAACGGGCTGGCGCCCCCTATGAACGGGCGGCCGGCGGGTCCTCAGGAGCGACTCAGGCCCTCGACGCTCCGCCGGAACGCGTCCAGGACCATCTCCGCCAGCTCATTTGGGCGCATCCCGAGCGCGCGCGCCGGCTCCCATTTGAAGGCGGCCCGAATTGCCATCGGCGACAACCATGGCTTGCCCTGATCGGAGGGCGGGGCAACGGGAGCGAGCCGCACGCACAACCGGCCATCCTCCTCCAGGATCATGCCCGAGAGCGCACCGGACATGGCCGGTCCGAGCCGGACGACGGGCGGGTCAGGTGGAGGTCCGGCACGCGGCGCGGCATCGCGGAACGGCAGCACGCCCTCCTCATCGGCCACCCACAGGAGGGTCAGCCACCAACCGTCGTCGAGCGTGGTTGGGCGGCTCATCCCTACCTGGGCGGAGCGATCGCCGAGGCGGATCGGCTGCTCCGGGAGGAATGACGGGCCGGGTGGCGGCAGGCGGGCCGGCACGCGTCGCCGGGTCAGACGCCGGGCGTTCCGGCGGGCGGCTGATCGGCGCCCGGCGCCACTTCGGCCACCGCGGCGGCCTCCTCGGCTCCCGAGGGCTCGGCGTCATGGGGCACGTTGATCCCCTCGGCCTCGAGCTCCAGCCTGAGCATCTCACGGCGGACGGCCAGCGATGGCGGCTCGACGGCACTGGGGGAGGCGCCCGAGGCGTCGGGCAGCGAGTCGTCCTCGCCCGAGATCCACGAGAGGAGCCGGTTGCGCCGGGGCGGCGTCCCCGCCTTCCAGGCGAGAGCGGCGACATCGATCGTGGTGACGCCGGGAACGTCGGCTTCGGCTGGCGCGTTGAGCTGCGCACCGCAGCTCGGGCAGGTCTCGAGCTCGAGGCTGGCGAGCGGCGCGGAGCACCACGGGCAGTGCGGTCCGGCCGGCGTGTTCGAGACGTCCGGCCAGCCGCCGGCGGCGGTTGCGGGCGACGCTGCCTGGACCGCCGGTGCCGCCTCGGGAGCCGGAGCCGGTTCCGGGGTTGGAGCGACGGGCGCGGGCGCTGCGTCGGTCATTGCCGACCCTGGCGCGGGTTCGGGCTGGGCCGGTACCGAAGGACGAGCTGGGCGTGTCGTGCGCTTGACCATGACCGAAACTCTAGCGCGTCGCGGGAGCCGTCGAAGTACCCGTTGGTACGTCCGGGTCACCCAGCCGGGCTACGCGGGGGCACGCCCTGAACGTCACTCCCACTCGATCGTGGCCGGCGGCTTCGAGCTGATGTCGTACACGACGCGATTCACCCCGGGGACCTCGTTGACGATCCGCGAGCTGATCTTGCCGAGCACGTCGTAGGGCAGCTTCGCCCAATCGGCGGTCATCCCATCGTCCGAGGTGACCGCCCGGATGGCAACGACGTTGGCGTAGGTCCGCCCGTCGCCCATCACCCCGACGCTGCGCACGGGCGTCAGGATCGCGAACGATTGCCAGACGCTCCGATACAGGCCGGCCGCCTTGATCTCGTCGATCACGATCCAGTCCGCCTCGCGCAGCGTGTTGAGGCGCTCGGCGGTCACCTCGCCAATGATCCTGATCGCGAGGCCCGGTCCGGGAAACGGCTGGCGCTGGACCATCGCCTCCGGCAGGCCCATCTCCAGGCCCACGGCCCTGACCTCGTCCTTGAACAGGTAGCGCAAGGGCTCGATCAGCTTGAAGCGCAGGTCCGCCGGCAGGCCCCCGACGTTGTGGTGGGTCTTGATCTTCTGGGCGGTCTTGGTCTCCGATGTGGCGCTCTCGATCACGTCTGGATAGAGGGTGCCCTGGGTCAGGAAGTCGATCCGGCCGAGCTTCGTGGCCTCCTCTTCGAAGACCCGGATGAACTCGTCGCCGATGATCTTCCGTTTCTGCTCGGGATCCTCGACGCCGGCCAGGCGATTCAGGAAGCGGTTCCGGGCATCCACCATCACCAGGCGCATGCCGAGGTTGGCCTCGAAGGTGGTCCGCAGGAGCTCCGACTCGCGCTTGCGCATCAGGCCGTGGTCGACGTAGATGCAGGTCAGCCGGTCACCCACGGCG
>JBEPUS010000033.1:0-17382 GCA_041691435.1 Chloroflexota bacterium | reverse complement strand
GCGTCTTGGCCGGGATCCCCAGGCGCCACAGCTCGCGGTCGAGATCCATCATGAACGCCAGGATCCGCTCGCGGATCGAGCCGAAGTACTGGTCTTCGAGCTCCTGACCCTTGGGCGATGCGGCCCCGAAGAGCGTCCGGCCGGTCAGCACGAGGTCCGGCCGCTGCTCGGCGAGACGCCGGTCGACCAGGAAGTATTCCTGCTCGGGACCGATGTTCGTGAAGACCCTGACGGCCGTCGCGTTGTCGAACCAGCGCAGGATGCGCAGGGCCTGCTCGCCAAGGGCCGCCTGCGAGCGGAGCAGCGGGATCTTGTGATCGAGCGCCTCGCCGGTGTACGAGACGAACGCCGTCGGGATGGTCAGGGTGACCCCGTTCGGCTCGACCTGCAGGAAGATCGGGCTGGTCACGTCCCAGGCGGTATAGCCGCGAGCTTCGAAGGTCGCCCGGATGCCACCCGAAGGAAAGGAGCTGGCATCGGGCTCACCCTGGACCAGGGTCTTGCCCGAGAACTCGGCCAGCGTCCGGCCGTCGCCCGTGGGGCTGAGGAACGAGTCGTGCTTCTCGGCCGTGGAGCCGGTCATCGGCACGAACCAGTGGGTGTAATGCGTGGCGCCGTGGGCCATCGCCCACTCCTTCACGCCCTGGGCAACCGCATCCATGATCGCCGGGTCGAACGGCTCGTGGCCCTCGATCGTGCGCCGCAGCTTCCGGAAGACCGGCTTGGCAAGGTATTCGCGCTGGGCCTCTTCGTGAAAGACGTATTCGCCATAGATCGCCTCGCCGGCGTTCTCGAGGTAGTCCTGGGTGGAGGCGATCTTGTGATTGGCGATCGTGGCGATGGCCGCCTGGCGTGCAGTCATGGGTCTCCTGTGGTGGACTGGGCAATGCTGACGGCAGTGAACTCATGGTCTCAAATTCCGGCGCGCACAACGGGCAGGTCGGGTTGCAGTTCGGTAACGGGCCGACATTGCGCAACGCTCCCAGGCGTGGATCGGTGCCCTCAGCGGCGGCCGAAACCCCGCTTGGCCCGGGGGGCCGCGGTCGCCGTCGCCGTTGCTGTTGCTGCCTGGGCTCGAGCGGAGAACAGGGCCTCGATCTCCGCCCGGAAGGATCGCCCGATGGGGGCTCGGGCAAGCCATTCGAGGAAGTCCGGGTCATGGCGGGCGATCTGGCCGAAGGACCAGCCCGCATAGCGGCCAAAGTCGAGGACCGTGCCCGAAGGCGGACCCGAGGGGCGTCCGCTGGCCCCCGACCAGCTCGATTCGGCCGCCCTGCCGCTCGTTGCCGGCGCTGGTGGCGTGAGCACGCCGCGACCTCGATCGTAGGCCGCCCGGGCACGCGAATCGCCGAGGACCGCCCAGGCCTGGTTCAACTCCACCATGCGCTCGGCGGACCCGCCGGCGACGTCCGGATGGTACTTGCGGGCAAGACTTCGGTAGGCCGCCCGGACCACCTCGGGTTCAGCCCGCGGATCGACCTGGAGGATCCCGTAGAAGTCCAGCAGCTGCAACATCAACGGGACGCCGCGCTCGGAGCGGCGGGCTGAAGAATCGCCTCGAGCACCTCAATGACGTACCCCAGGGCGACCCGGTCGTGCAGGTAGGTCACCGCCAGCTCGGCGTCGGCGCCGTCCCGGTGGCGATCTTCGACGATGGGCACCCAACCATTGCGGGCCCGGGCCAGGGCATCGGCGTGGTAGCGGCCCGTTGCCGCAGCGGCCGTTGGACCACGGTAGGTGACGACGACGCTCATGTCCTTGCGACTCCTTCCGTGGCCGCCTGCTTGTCCTGCAGGTTCGCCCACCATAGGACCGTCCTAGGACCGATGAACTAGGCCAGAAGTACTGGTCCGGCGCCTTGCCGGTGCACCAGCGCGCCGGTGCGGCCAGGCACAGTCCTGCCCGGGGCTGGTACGAACGTACCGCCGGCGATGTGGTCCGGTGGGCTCTGCGACGGTCCGCCGGGGCGCACCGGCTGGGCACCGATTTCGGGCCGAATGGCCCCCCTTGGAGGGGACGATGGCCCGGTCCCGCAAGCCGACCCCGGTCCATCGTCGCGTCAGGTGCTGGATACGACCGCAACGGAGCGTAGTGCGCCCACAGGATCCCGGAAGGCGCAACAGAAATGCATGACATCACGGCCCGCCGGCGACTTGCCCTGGGCATCGGCTCGGCGGCGCTCCTCGTGGGGCTGCTGGCCAGTCCAGCGTTCGCCGCGAACACGGTCACCCTGGCCATCACCGGCAGCGGCCTGACCGCGAGCGTGGCCGACCTGACCCTGACCAGCGTCGCCTACCAGAACAACGCCCACGACGTCACCGGATCGATGCTCCTGACGGCGGACGACAGCACCGGCTCGGGCGCTGGCTGGAACGTGACGATCCTCGCGTCGAACTTCGTCTGGGTGGGCACGGCCAACGGCGGGATCGACATCCCGGCGTCCGACTTCGCGCTGACCTCGGCTGCGGCTCCGACCAAGATCGCCGGGCAGGCGGTCAGCGTGGCCCTCTCGACCGGCCCGCAGGTGCCGCCGACGTCGCCGTTGGGCACGCTTGATGCCGCCCGCAAGGTCCTGGTCGCGACGGCCGCGTACGGCGCCGGCACCTACACCCAGGCCCTCGGCGTCACCCTGTCGGTCCCCGCCCAGAGCCGCGTCGGCACGTACACCGGCACGCTGACCACCACGATCACCTCGGCGCCATAGCAATGCCGTCCTGGGGGTCTCTCTCTCGCCGGCTCCTCACGGGGCCGGCGATCGTCGCGCTCCTCGCTCTGGGTCTCGGGCTGCTCGCACCGAGCACGACCCGCGCAGCCAACGGACAGATCAGGCTGGCGCTGCTGCCAATCGGGCAGGCCGGATCGTTCTTCGACCTCTCGATGACGGCAGGCCAGAGCCGAACGTTCCAGGTCGAGATCGCCAACAACGGCGATGGACCCATCGGCACCCGAACCTACGCGGCGGATGTCTACACGATCATCAACGGCGGCTTTGGGGCACAGCTCCGCGACGCGCCCCGGACCGGCACGACGACATGGCTCGACTATCCAGCCGCCGTCCTGCAGCTCGCGGCCGGCCAGGGCGTCCGTCGCTCCTTCACGGTCGCCGTTCCAGCCGATGCCGGACCCGGCGAGTACATCTCGAGCCTGGTCCTCGAGAACAGCCAGCCGATCGCCGACGGCAGCACGCTGGGCATCAACCAGATCGTTCGGCAGGCCGTCGCCGTTGTCGTCACGGTGCCCGGCCGGCGATCGCCCGGGCTGGTGATCGGCACGGCAACGAGCAAGGCGGCCGCCGGATCGACGACCATCGACGTGGCGGTGGCGAACACGGGCAACATCCGGCTCAAGCCACTCGTTGGGTTCACGCTGGCCGACGCGAGCGGAGTCGAGATCAGCCGGATGAACGTCCAGATGGATACGTTCTACGCGCACACGAACACCCTCGTGGAGTTCCCACTGGCCGCGCTGCTGGCGCCCGGCGCGTACCGGGTCGGGTTGACGCTGGCGGATCGTGGTCAGGGCGCCCAGGTGCAGGCGTCCGGGATCGTGCTGGTCGTCGCTGGGCCAGCCCCGACAACGCCGCCGCAGGGCGGGTTGCCTGGCCCCATCGCCGCTATCCAGGGCCCGGCGGGTGGACCGGCGACGGCCAGCCTCGCACTGGCCGCCGGGCTGCCAGTCACCCTGCTGGTAGTCCTGCTCCTGCTGCTCATCAGGCGCCATCGAGGCACACGCGCCAGCGCCTGACGGAGCGACCTGGAGCCCTCTCGAGCTCCGGCCCGGCCGGGCCGCGACTCAGTCGATCGCCCGCTCCTGGAGCCCATGACTCTCCGCGTAGCGCGCCAGGAGTCCATCGGGCGCCTGGTCGAGGACGCGGGTCACCGACCAGCCGAGCACCTCTAGCGCCGCTTCGGTCGCCTGCCGGATCGGGATCGCCATGGCCGCGCGGATCCATTCGCGATCGGCGGCCATCGGCAGGTCGTGTGGTCCATAGGCCAGGCCTTCGACGACTGCGTCGTGCAATGCGCGAGCAACCTGGTCTCGTGCATACGCGGTCGCCAGGTTCGGGCGGACGGATCCCCGGCGGGGTCCGTTGGTCAGTAGCGTCAATGCAGCCTCCTTGCCTGATGCAGCCCGTCACCAACGCTAGGCAGATGAACCCCGTCGCGGAAGTGCCGAAGGTCACCTATCCATCCCGAACCCAACCGGACCACGCAGCAACTCCAGCCTCGCTCAGCCGCCGCGGGTCACCACCTCCACCGGCAGGGGGCGAGACAGGAAGAAGGGCATCGACTCCGTGAAGCCGTAGGCGCCGGCGTCCAGGACGGCCAGCAGCTCGCCAACCTCCGGCATGCCGATGGCCACGTCCCGGGCAAGGATGTCCAGGCCGGTGCACAGCGGTCCGGCGATCGTCACGGGCTCGCTGGACGCGCTGCCAACGGTCAGTCGCCGGATCCGTTGGGGCTGCCCGACGAGGGCCGGTCGGAGGAGGTGGTTGATCCCGCCGTCGACGATCGCGATCGCCCGGCCCCGCACGCATTTCGTGTCCACGACTCGGACCACGTAGGCGCCGGCCGGACCGGCAAGGAAACGGCCCGGCTCGACCAGGACTTGCGTGGCGCTCGTGGCTGGCACCCCTCTCCAGGCGTCGGCAAGTCCCGCCATGCCGGCGGCCAGCGCTCCGAGATCGAGCGCTGATTGGGCGTCGTCGTACGGGATTCCGAGTCCACCGCCGACGTCGACGATCCGCAGCTCGAACCCGGATCCGGCGGCCAGCCGCGCCGCGAAGGCCATCGTCTCCGCGACGTGGGCAACGAGACGCCCGGCATCGAGCACGTTCGAGGCGCCGAAGGCATGGATACCCTGCAGGTCCAGCCATCTCGAGTCGCGGGCCACCCGGGCCGCTTGGCGGAGGTCAGCATCGTCCATCCCGAACTTGCCGCCGCCGTCGCCACCGATGACCTGGACCGTCTCGGCCGGGCCCGCCACCGCCGGGTCGAGCGACCGCCGGAGCAGGATGGCCACCCGACGGCCGGCCACGGCCGCGATCGAAGCCAGCCGGCGCAGCTCGTTCGGGGATTCGACCGTGATGAGCCCCACCTTCGCAGCGACCGCAGCGGCCAGCTCCGAATCGCGCTTGCCCGGTCCGGTGAAGACGACCAGGCCAGGGTCGAAGCCGGCTGCGAGCACGCGACCGAGCTCGCCACCCGAGGCCACATCGGCGCCCAGTCCCAGGCCGGCCATCGTTTGCAGGACCGCACCATTCGGGTTGGCCTTGACGGCATAGGCCAGCCGGACGCCGGCCGGGAGTGCCTGCCGGAGCATCGCAACACGCTGCTCGATCACCCCCAGGTCGTAGAGATAGAACGGCGTGTCGTGCAGCCGGGCCAGTTCCTCGATGTCGAACCCGTCGAGGTCCAGGCCCGTCACCGGAGTGCCTCCTCGAGCGCGGTTCGAGCCCCGGTCCCGGCGTCACGATGCTTGACGATCAGGGCGGTGGCGATGCCGAGGCCGTGCGCCTCGGCGAAGCGACCGCGTGCCGGCCGGGTACCGGGGACGACCACCGCTCCCGCCGGGACGACGAGTGGCGCATCGAGCGTCCCAACGAGGAGTTGCTCGCCCTCAAGGTCGAAGAGCGTCGAGGTCCCCGTCAGGATGACCCCGGCGCCGATCACCGCGCCGGCCTGGACCAGCACGCCGTCGAGGAGGATCGCGCCCGCCCCGACGAATGCGTCGTCCTCGACGATCACTGGCCGCGCGCCGGCCGGCTCGAGCACGCCGCCGACCTGGACCGCGGCCGCAAGATGGACCCGGGCGCCGATCTGGGCGCATGACCCTACCAGGACATGCGAGTCGACCATGGCGTCCGCGCCGATCCAGGCGCCAACGTTGAGGAATGCCGGCGGCATCACCACCACGCCCGGCTCCAGGTGGACCCCGGCTCGCACGCTCGTGCCTCCGGGAACGATCCGCCAGGGCCGGCCGGCGGCATCGGCGGCAACGGTATCGGGAGCCTGGAACAGGCTCTTCGGAGGGACGCCCGTCCGGTCGCGGAATGCGAACGGGCCAAGCGTCCAGTCGGTGCTCTGGCGGTCGCGGAAGCATTCAAGGATCGCCGCCTTGACGGCCGGATCTACACGCCAGCCGCCGGCCGCGGACGGGTCGGGCTGGGCCGCCCGGACACGTCCTGCCTCGAGCTCCTCGAGAATCGAGCCGGTCATCGTGATCACGCCACCGCCTCCCCGGCTGCCGTCGCCGGCCGTCGGCCCACCGAGCGACCCGCCGGCAACGCAACGAGGCCGAGCGTCCGAAGAAGTCCGGCCAACGCCTCCCGCGGGCCGGCCTCGAGGGGGAGCAGCGGTTGTCGACTGACGTCGCTCGCGATCAGGCCCATGAGCTGCAGCGCCGCCTTCACCGGTACCGGATTCGGTCCGCCCCGGAAGTTGGCGAGCAAGAGTGGCAGCCAGCGCTCGTGGATCCGCCGGGCATCGTCCCAGTCGCCGGCCCGAGCCGCCGAGCAAAGCCCAGCCATCTCGCCCGGGATCTCGTTGCCGGCCACGGATACGACGCCGTCCCCGCCGAGCGCGAGAACCGGCAGCGTCCACGTGTCGTCGCCGGCCAGGACCGCCACGTCGCGGGGGCGCTCGCGGCAGATCCGGGCGATCTGCTCGAGGTTGCCCGACGCTTCCTTGATCGCAATCACGCGGGGATGCCGGGCGAGCTCCAGGAAGGTGTCGGCCTCGAGGTTCGAACCGGTGCGCGATGGGACGTTGTAGACGACGATCGGCAGCTCGCCGTCGTCGGCCACGGCCCGAAAGTGGGCCAGGAGCATGCGCTGGTCGGGCCGGTTGTAATACGGCCCGACGACCAGGGCGGCGTCGGCACCGAGGGCTGCGGCCCGGCGAGTTGCCGCGATCGTGGCGGCCGTGTCGTTCGTGCCGGTCCCGGCGACAACCGCGATCCGGTCGCGCGAGGGCCGTTGCGCGGCAATCTCGACGGTGATCTCGATCAGCCGGTCGCGCTCCCCGGCACTGAGGGTGGGCGCCTCGCCCGTGGTGCCACAGGGCACAAGCCCGTCGATGCCGGCCAGGACCTGCCATGCGACAAGCCGTCGGAAGGCCAGCTCGTCGAGGCTGCCGGCTTGGGTGAACGGGGTGACAAGGGCGGTGAAGGCGCCTCGCAGAACCGGGCGCTGGCTGCGCGGGGTACGGGTATAGCGGGTCATTGGATTCTCCTTCTCAGGCTGAGCGGGCAATGGATTGGGGAGAGGCGAGAAGATCGTCGACCACCTCGTCGAAGCCGTGCAGTCCGGCCGTCCTCGGCCGGGCCAGCAGCCAGTCGCCGGCGACCAGGGCACCTGCCGCATACGCCGATCGGTCCCGGGCCGTCAGCCGGAGCTCGAGCGTTTCCCCGGGGGCATCGAAGCCGACGAGGTGCATGCCTGGACCGGCGCCGGCGCGCAGGACGGCCACGTCAACGAGGCCCGGGTCGGCTGGGCCGGTCGCGGCCGGGTCCCGGGCGCCGTGCTTCCTTGGATGGCCCGCGACGATCCGGCGCAACAGCTCACGAGCGGTACCCGACGGCCGATCCGCCTTGGCCGCATGGTGCCACTCGAAGAGATACGGATCGAACGAGCCCATCGGCCCGTACAGGCCGACGGCCGCATCCACGAGCCGGAAGAACAGGTTGACCGCAACGCTGAAGTTGGGTGCGGCGACGGCTGCGGCGCCGGCTCGCCGAAGGGCCGTCTCCACCGCTGCCTCGTCCGTGGTCCAGGCCGTGGTTGCGATCACGAACCGGCGAATCCCTGCGGCCAGCGCGGACTCGAGGTTCTGGCGGACCGCCGGGCCGACGCTGGCGTCGAACACGAGATCCACTCCGGTCAGTGGGGCCAGGGGGTGTGCCCCGCTCACCGGCCGGCCCAGGATGGTCGGCCGGATCCCGGAGCGGCTACCGAGAAGTGCGCCGACCTCGCTGCCGAGCCGGCCGTCTCCGAAGATCGCGATGTTCACGGCAGGTCTCCCTCGTGCTGGGTTGGTCCCGGAGTGGAGGCCTGCCCGCGAGCCGGGCAAAGAAAAAGAGCCGCGTCACCCGATGGTGTCGCGGCCCTTCGAAGCCTCCGGTCCTGGAGGCCCTTGGTCGGCGGTTGTGCGCGCCGTCAGAGCCCCAGGGCCCGAGCCGTTCGGCTGGGCCGCCAGAGCTTCGACTTCGTCTCGAACGACGGGAAGTGACGGTGCATAACGCGCAGAGTATGCGATAGATGGATCATCCGCAAGCCTCTCTGCGCCTACTTCGCCCAGCCGTTCATGGAAATGGATCCGGGCGAGCCGGGCGAGCGATTGCACGGCGGGACGGAGCCGTCGGACTTGGCCACCGCAACGAGCCGCCCGGCGTTGGCCGGGAATACGAAGGCAACGGTTGTCGGGAGGGCCGGGGCCGCGCCGCAGTAGTTGTCGTTGTCAACGAGCGTCTTGAGCGAGGCGCCGTGGGCGAGGTGGAAGGCCGGAGCCCCCTTCGCGATGTGGGCCAACCCGCTCGGGCCATCGGTCTGCGAGTCGGTCAGGATGTTGCCCTTCCTGTCGACCAGCTCGACTTCCGGCGTGCCCTGCACCGTGCACGGATGCGCCGACGTGTTGGTCAGCGTGACCGAGGCGATCTGGTGACCCGTCGCGCCAGACCAGTTGGTGATCTTCGCACTGAGCTGCGACGCCAGGCAGAAGGCGATGGGCTTGGCGGTGGGCACCGGCGTGTGGCTCGGCACGGCCGATGGCGCGACGCTCGGGACGACGGACGGCTCGGGCGAGGGTGCCCCCGAGGGCGGAGCCGATGCTGGGGGGACGGTGCTGGGACTGCTGCAGGCGGCAACCCCGATCGCCAGCAGAACCCCGAAAATCACGGCGCGCACGACATCGACCTCCTGCTCGTCACCATTCGACCTGTACATCGGACGGGTCGAATGGCCACGACGTGACGTTCGCCACAGCGGCGGCCGACGCCGCGGCACAGCTGATCGGGTACCGTCGGGCCACATGTCCGTCAACGACCGTCCCCTCCTCCGCCACGGCGAATTCCGCGCGCTCCTCGGTGCCCGCCTCACGAACTCGCTCGCGGTCAGCGCCCTGGCCACGGTCGTCGCCTTCCAGACCTACCAGATCACCCACGACCCGCTGGCGCTCGGCTGGCTCGGGCTGGTGGAGGCGATCCCGGCCCTGTCGCTCGTTCTGTTCGGTGGCCATGTAGCCGACCGTCGCGACCGCCGCTCGATCGTCCTCGCGACGAGCGCGATCGTCACCATCTGCGCGATCGCGTTCGCCATCCTCTCGCAGACCGGCTCGCTCACGCTCGTCTGGATCCTCGCGGTGATCTTCGTGACCGGGATCGCGAGCGGCTTCGAGCGACCGGCCTTGTCGGCTTTCGAGGCGCAGGTCATCCCGCGCTCCGAGGCCATCCGGGGCGTCTCGTTCCTGAGCAGCGTGAGCCAGACCGGCGGGATCGTCGGACCGGCTCTTGGCGGCATCGCGATTGCGCTCATCGGACTGCCCGCGACCTACGCGCTGATCGCCGTCCTCCTCGCGACCTCGACCGGCTGTCTCGCTCTCATCGCCAGGAAGCCGGTCCCTGAGCGGATCGCCGGGGAGCCGTTCATCCAGAGCCTGCTCGTCGGGATCCGCTATGTGGTCGCCACGCCGGCCCTGCTCGGCTCGATGGCCCTCGACCTGTTCGCCGTCTTCTTCGGTGGGGCAATCGCGCTCCTGCCGCTCTTCGCGAGCGACATCCTGCACGTCGACTCGGTCGGGCTCGGCGTGCTGCGCACAGCACCCTCGGTGGGGGCACTCCTCGTCATGCTCATCGCCACCCGGCGACCACCGAGCCGCCATGCCGGGGCGACGCTGCTCGTCTGCGTCGCCGGCTTCGGCCTGAGCATGGTGGTGTTCGGCCTGTCGACGAGCTTCTTCCTGTCGCTCGCAGCCCTGTTCGTCAGCGGGGTGACCGACGGGATCAGCGTGATCATCCGCAATACGATCCTCCGCGTGCTGTCGCCCGATCAGATCCGCGGCCGGGTCGCCTCGGTGAACTGGGTCTTCATCGGTGCCTCAAACGAGCTCGGTGCCTTCGAGAGCGGCGTCACGGCCCGGCTGTTCGGCGCGCTTCCCGCCGTGGTCGGCGGCGCGGTCGTGACGCTGGGCGTGGCCGGCCTCGTGGCAGCCTTCGTACCGAGTCTGCGCAACCTGGACCTGGGCAGCGCGGGTCCGCCCGGGGAGCCCGACGAGCAGGCGACCCGATCAGGTCAGGCCACCGTCTGATTCGGTCGTCCAGCGCCTGGTCGAGTCACGAGGAAGGCGATGGCCCCCGCGCGAATTCATTTGCTAGGCTGTGGTCACTGGAGCGACCCCTCGAGTGAGGGCATGAGCGAGGTTCCGCCAGGACTCTGATGGCGATCCACGGGTCAACGTCCTCGTCGAACCTGGACCACGCCAGTCCATGGTGGCTGCAGGGCGTCGTCTACCAGGTGTACCCACGCAGCTTCGCCGACTCGAACGGCGATGGAGTCGGCGATCTCGTGGGGCTCATTGACCACCTGGACCACCTGGGCGGCAGACCAGATTCGCTGGGCATCGACGCCATCTGGCTCTCCCCCATCTACCCGTCGCCCATGCTCGACGGTGGCTACGACGTCACCGATCACACCGCGGTCGACCCTGCCTTCGGGTCCCTGGCCGATCTCGATCGGTTGATCGAAGAATGCCATCGACGAGGCATCCGGGTGATCCTCGACCTCGTCATGAATCACACCAGCAGTCTCCATCCGTGGTTCGTAGAGTCGCGCCTGTCGACTGGCGGACCGTTCGCCGACTTCTACCTGTGGCGGGACCCATCCGGGTGGGATCGCGAGAGTCGACCCGAGCCGCCGAATAACTGGCTCTCGTGGTTCGGCGGGTCGGCCTGGGAGTGGGAGCCTCGCCGAAACCAGTTCTATCTCCACACGTTCCTGCCCGAGCAGCCCGACGTGAACTGGCGCTGCAGCGCTCTTCGAGCAGAGATGTGGGCGATGGTCCGGGGCTGGCTCGACCGGCGCATCGATGGGTTCCGTCTCGATGTCTTCAATGCGTTCGTCAAGGCGGCCGAGCTGCCGTCGAACCCGGAGATCGCGGCGGTCAGTTCGCTGCCCTGGGACAGCCAGGAGCATCGCTACGACAAGGACCAGCCCGAGTTGCACGATCTTCTGGCCGAGTTCCGACAGATCGTTGACTCCCGTCCGGGGACCGCCACGGTCGGCGAGCTGTTCACCAGCGGGATCGAAAAGGCGGTGACGTACTGGGCGCCGCGCCACCTGGTATTCGACTGGGTCCTCCTCGAGACGGAGTGGACGGCAGTGGCCTTCCGGGAATCGATCGCGGCCCGGGAGGCCGCCTGGGGCGGTCGCTGGCCGGCGATCGCGCTGTCCAACCACGATCACTCGCGCCATGTCTCGCGGTACCTGGCCACGCTCGGGCGTCGCGATCGGGCGACCGCCGATGCCGTCGCGAAGGCCGCCGCAACGATCGAGCTGACCCTGCGCGGGACACCATTCCTCTACTACGGCGAGGAGATCGGTGCCCAGGACATCGAGGTGCCGCGCAGCCGCGCACAGGATCGCGCGGCCCTGCAGATGGCCGGATGGTGGAACCGGGACGGGTGCCGGGCGCCAATGGCCTGGTCGGGCGACGAAACCGCCGGCTTCACGACGGGCACGCCGTGGTTGCCCATTCCGGCGGATGCGGCGACGCGCAACGTCGAGGGACAGCGGGTGTCGGAGGGCTCGGTCCTGGCCCACTATCGGCGGCTCCTCGCACTGCGGCGAGGGTCCGCGGCGCTGCGCGGCGGGGAGCTCAGCCTTGTCGACGTGGGCGACCCCGACGTTCTCGCCTATCTCCGGCGGGCAGGCGACGAAGAGGCCCTGGTGGTGGTGCGGTTCGGTGTTCGAAGCGGCGAGATCGAGCTGCCCGCAGCCGGCGGCCCGTGGAGGGTCCTGCTCTCTAGCCACGACCTGGCCACCCCCACCGTCGGGTCGCGCCTTACGCTGCGACCGATCGAGGCGATGATCCTCCGGTCCTGAGCCCGATCCCCCGCCGAACGCGTCGCCGGTCGGTTGGTCCTCCCGGAGCCTGGATGGTGTCTCGGTGTTGGGCATACGATGCGCGGGTGAGCACGCCCACGTCCGCCACGGATCCTGTCCGGCTCGCGCAGCCCTTCCCAGCCGACTTCGCCTGGGGCTTCGCTGCCTCCGCCTACCAGATCGAGGGCGCGTCGGCCGAGGACGGCCGGGGACCGTCAATCTGGGACACCTTTGCCCGCCAGCCGGGCGCCATCGCCGATGGCAGCACCGGCGATGTCGCCTGCGACCACTACCATCGCTACCCAGAGGATGTCCGGCTCATGGCCGATCTTGGGGCGCGCTCCTATCGCTTCAGCATCAGCTGGTCGCGCGTCCTGCCTGCGGGGACCGGGGCCGTCAACCAGCGCGGCCTCGATTTCTATCGGCGCCTCGTCGACGCCCTGCTGGGAGCGGGTATCCAGCCGCTGGTCAACCTGTTCCACTGGGACCTGCCGCAGCCCTTGCAGGACCAGGGCGGCTTCGCCAACCCGCAGGTCGTGGGCTGGTTCACCGACTACGCGGCGCTGATCGCGTCGGACCTGGGCGACCGTGTCCGGGATTGGATGACATTCAACGAGCCGGCCGTCTTTGCCTTCCTTGGCCATGCCGACGGCATTCATGCCCCGGGGCTGCGTGACTGGCCAACTGCAATCCGGGTGGCCGACAACGAGCTGCGGGCGCACGCCGGTGCCGTCCAGGCGATCCGCGCCCAGGTCCACAATGCGCGGATCGGGGTAGCGATCGATGTCAACCAGGTCGCACCGGCGACCGATTCCGAGCGAGATCGAATCGCCGCCGACCAGTGGAGCTCCGCTCGCGACGCGTGGTTCCTTGATCCGCTCTTCGGCCGAGGCTACCCAGCGCTGGGACTTGCTGCTCACCGCGGCGCCGGTCACCTCGAAGGCATCGACCTCGCCGAGCCGCCGGCCGGCGATCTCGACTACCTGGGCCTCAACTACTATCGGCGTGATTCCGTCAGCGCCAGATCCGACCGGCCATTCGACTGGGACATCGGCGCATCGCCGGGCTCGGAGCAGACCCAGATGGGCTGGCACGTCGCGTCAGACGGCCTGAGCGACGTATTGCTCCAGCTCAACCGGACCTATGCGCCACGCGAAATGGTGGTCACCGAGAACGGCGCCGCGTACGCCGATCGCGTCGACCAGGATGGCCGCGTGCGCGACACGGACCGGCTGGACTACCTCGCGCGCCACGTCGCTGCAGCATCGGATGCACTCCGCGCAGGCGTTCCCCTGACCGGCTACTACGCCTGGTCACTTCTTGATAACTACGAGTGGAGCCTTGGCTACTCCCGGAGGTTCGGCCTGGTCCATGTCGACTTCGCCAGCCAGCTTCGGACTCCGAAGGAGAGCGCCCGCTGGTACCAGCGGCTCATTGCCCGGAAGTAGGCTCCCTCCGCGATCGGCCGAGGTGTGCGTCGCGCCGCAGCGCGGTCAGGCCCCTGCCGTCACCGCGTGACCGCGCGGATACAGACCGGTGATCTCAACCGGCAACCGGCCGACGAACGGCGCCTCGCCCAGGAGCGCGGCCGCAAGGGCCTCCATCGTCGGCGGCAGGATGCCATAGCTGCAGACATGGGTCCGCGCGGCCGGGTAGGCGAGCAGGTCCCACGGCGTCCGCAGTGCGACGGTGACGGTGGGCCTGCCGGACGCCAGCACCGCCGCGGCGAGCTCAGCTTGGGCCGGCTGGAGGTGCGCCGAGAACGTCCCGACGACCACGAGGTCGAAGGTTCCGAGTCGCTCGTGGAGACCTGCGATGTCGGCCTCGCCCGGCGCCGCCGGCAGGAGGATCTCCTCCACGCCGGCGAGCCGGCCCCGGAGGGCGTTTGCCAAGGCAGGCGGCACCGTCGAAGACGTGTCGGCGGGCGTCAGGTCGGCTGGCATCGACTGCACAACCGCAATCCGCGCGCCCGTGGCCGGCCCCAACGGCAGCAACCCGTCGTCGTTGCGGACGAGGGTGACCGAACGCTGGGCCAGCTCAGCGGCAAGGGCCCGATGCTGGCCGCACCCGACGACGTCGATGGGCGGTTGCTCGAAGCCTTCCAGCCAGCGCCGCAGGTCGTCCAGCCGGCGCTTCGCCCCGGCGTCATCATCAGCCTCGATCAGGCCTCGCCGGTACGCTTGGGCGAGGCCCTCCTCGAGCCGCTCCAGCGCCGGTTCGTCCGCGGTTCCGAGCAGGACGTCCTCTCCGGCACGGAGGGCGGCGACGGCATCGACGATCTGGGCCGATCCCTGGGCGAGGGCCTTCATGTCCAGGGCGTCGCTGACGGTCACGCCCTCGAACTGCAGCTGCCCACGTAGCAGGCCGCGAAGAACTGCGGCGGACAGGCTTGTGGGCAGGTCGTGGTCCTGGCCGGGTAGCACGAAGTGGCCGGTCATGACCATCCGCGCGCCCGCGGCGATTGCGGCTCGAAACGGGATGAGCTCTCGCAGGGCCAGTTCGGCGTTCGTCCGGCGCACCAGCGGCAGCCCGTGGTGTGGATCAGCTGCCGTGTCGCCGGCGCCTGGGAAGTGCTTGGCGGTCGCGGCCACGCCCTCGTTCTGCAGGCCGCGGACCGTGGCGGCCGCGAACCTTCCGACTGCCTCGGGATCGTCGCCAAAGCTCCGGATTCCGAGTGCCGGGTTGGCCGGGTTATTGGCCACGTCGCAGACCGGCGCGTAGTTCAAGTTGACGCCGAGAGCGCGCAGCTCGCGGGCCATCGCGCCGGCGACGCGCTCGGCCAGCTCTTCGTCGCCGGTCGCGCCGAGGGCCATCGCGCCCGCGAATTGCGTCGTCCCGTCGCCCATGCCAACCAGCTGGCCGCCCTCCTGGTCGGCGGCAACCAACAAGAGTGGTGCTCCGGCCGGCCTGGCCGCCTGGATGGCCGCGGTCAGCCTGCGGATCTGGGGCGGATCCACGACGTTGAGGAGGCGGAAGAGCGTGACACCGGCAACGTGGTGGTCGTTGATCCGCCTGGCCGCCGAAGGCGGCAACTCGCTGCCGTCGAAGGCGATCGTGAGCCGCGCCAGGGTCACGACTTGACGGAGCCGGCCAGGATTCCTCGAACGAAGAACCGCTGCAACGCCAGGAACACGCCAAGCGGAACGACCATCGTCAGGAACGCGCCCGCCGTCAGCAGGTGCCAGGCGCCGCCGCGAGGCCCGATCATGTTGTACAGCGCCGTCGGCATGACCTGCACGTCCTTGCCCGGTCCCAGGAACACGAGGGCCACGAGGAGGTCGTTCCAGACCCACAGGAACTGGAAGATCGCGAAGGCGCCAAGCGCCGGGAGCGACAGCGGCAGCACCAGCCGGACGAACGTCTGGAACGCCGACGCGCCGTCGATCGCGGCCGACTCGAACAGGTCGCGGGGCAGTTGCGACATGAAGTTGTAGAGCAGGAAGATCGCCAGCGGCAGGCCGAACGCCGTGTGGGCGAGCCAGATCCCGACGAAACTTCCATACAGCGATGCGCCGCTGTAGATCTTGAGGATCGGGATCAGCGCCATCTGCAGCGGCACGACGAGCAGTGCGACGACGATGATGAACAGGATGCCGCGACCGCGGAACGGGATCCACGCGAAGGCATATGCGGCGAAGGCCGCGATCGTGATCGGGATCACCGTCGAGGGGATCGTGACGACGAGGCTGTTCAGGAACGCCGGGCCCATGTTGTCGCCGGACAGCACGTTGGCGTAGTTATCGAGCGTCCACTGGTTTGCCTGGAACAGGTTCAACAGGCCTTCCCACCAGCCCGTCTGGGTGATCAGCTCGGGGTTCCGGAACGAGGTCACCAGGAGGCCGGCCGTCGGCACTGTCCACAGGAAGCAGATGACGAGGACGGAGAGCCGCAGTGGCAGGCTCTCCAGCATCGGCGCGCGCCAGAAGCGGCTCCTGGCCTTGGTCCCCGTCACGACGTTCGCAGATGCTGCCACTACATCGCCGCCTGTGCTCGGAAGTTCCGAAGGTTGAGGATCATCACGGGCAGGACCGCGATGAACAGCACGGTTGCGAGCGCGGCTGCGCGCCCGTCGTTGAAGAACTGGAACATCTCCTGGAACATCCGAACCGCGACGACGTTGTCGTGGTTGATCCCGCCGCTCAGCGAGAAGACGATGTCGAAGATCTTCAGCGTGGCGATGGCGACCGTCGTGGCCACCGTGATGATGGAGCCGCGGATGAGCGGGATGATGATCCCGAAGAAGATCTGGCGCTCACTCGCGCCGTCGAGCCGCGCTGCCTCGACGACCTCCACGGACACGCCCTTGATCGCGGCGGACAGCACCACCATCGCGAAGCCGGTCTGGAGCCAGATCATGACCAGCATCTCGGCCGGCAGGTTGATCGGGAAGGCCGTCGACCAGGCGACAGGCTTGTTGCCGAATGCCGTCCAGATCGCGTTCAGCAGCCCGAACTGGGGCTGGCTCGGTGGCTGAATCGCGTACACGAACCTCCAGATCACCGTCGCGCCGACGAGCGAGATCGCGAGCGGGGTGAAGATGAACACCTTGGCCAGCGCCTCGAGCCGGATGCGGTCGAACAGGGCAGCGACGAGGAGGCCAAGGCCCACGCTGCCGGCCGTCGCCACGACCAGCCAGATGACGTTGTTGCGCAGGATCTCGAGGAACGGCCCCGTGCCGAGGCTCGCCCAGTTGTCGAGCGTGAACACGTCCTTCTGGTCGAAGAAGCTGCGGATCACCGTGGCCACGGCCGGATAGACGAGGTAGATCGTCAGCAGGACCAGGGCCGGTGCGACGAAGACCCACGGAATGATCCGATCACGGAGCTTGGGCGGGAAGCGCTCGACGATCGTGCTCGCGCTCGTGAACAGGAGCCAGATCCCGCCAACCCCGACGAGCAGCGCGATGGCGGCGAGCAGGAGCTTGGCGAAGAACTGATCGCCCTGCCCGTTTCGCAGCGCCTCGGCACCGACGGAGTTGCCGAGCAGGTCGTAGATCGAGGCAAGGACATTCTGACCGCCCTGCGGGTCGATCAGGACCCTGACCCCGAAGGCCGCGGCGATCAGCCCGATCAGGCTGAACACGAGCAGGGATCGCGACGAGCCGTACGAGCCCGTATCCTGCGTGCGCTCCACCGCCGCCTAGCTCCTCCGCGGAAGTTTCCGGAATTATAGCGGGGCGGCCCACCCGGGGGGGGGGGGCCCCCCCGGAGAGAGCCCACCCAGCGGCCCCCAAATAGGGCCCCGGGGGGGGGGCGCGCGCAAAAAAGGAAAGGGGGTGGAAACCATTG
>JBEPUS010000032.1:0-18761 GCA_041691435.1 Chloroflexota bacterium | reverse complement strand
GTATAAGAGACAGGGGCAGAACCGCGCCGACCCACCGGGCCGCGCCGACCCGGGGCCGCGCCGCCGCGACGCCCCGGGCCGAACCGCGCCTGAGACGCCGCCCCTGACCATTGGCCGTTTGACAGAACGGGCGTTCCAGGCAATCATCGTCCATGTCAACGCCCGAGCGGCGTCGCAGGTCAGAGCATCAGAACCTTTGCTCCCGCGACGCGCCAGGCAATCAAAGCAAGTCCGCTCCGACCCACCTATCCCGGGTCTGTTCGAGCGGTCAGGAACCAAGGTTATTCTCGCAATGCTTACCCGATCCTCTACCGCCGGTGCGCCGATGCGCGCCCAGGCGATGCGCCGGCTGCGCCGCCGCGCCGCCGCTGCCCATCCCCTCTTCTGCTCCACCAACGGTTGCGCCACGCTTCTGCGGCTCGACGCATCGACCGGCGTGGCCACCTGCCCCATCTGCGGGCTGAACCGCCGGGTCAACTAACCGGAACGGCCTGCGCGAGCCGCAGGCCAGCAGGCATCATGGGCCGATGAGCCAATATCGGACCCTCGATCGCAGTCGCCTCGATGTGCTGATGGCGCGCGAGATCCAGCAGTTCCGCGACGACCATCCGCGCTCCCTGGCGCTCTATCAACGCGCCACCGGCTCGCTCCTTGCGGGCGTCCCGATGAGCTGGATGGTCAAGTGGGCCGGCGGCTTTCCGATCTTCGTGGAGAGCGCCTCGGGAGCCCATTTCACCGACGTCGACGGCCACGAGTACGTCGACCTGTGCCTGGGCGACACCGGGGCGATGGCCGGCCACGACGCCGCCCCGACCGTCGCCGCGGTCGACCGCCAGATCCACGGCCGCGGGATCACCCATATGCTGCCGACCGAGGACGCCATCTGGTGTGGCGAGGAGCTCCAGCGCCGGTTTGGCCTGAAGTACTGGCAGTTCACGCTCACCGCGACCGACGCGAACCGGTTCGCGATTCGGCTCGCCCGGATGGTCACCGGCCGGTCGAAGATCGCCGTTCATGACTTCTGCTACCACGGCTCGGTCGACGAGACGATCGCGACCCTGGCGCCCGATGGCCGGGTTGTCGAACGCGAGGGCAACATGGGCCCGCCCGTCGATCCGGCCCTGACCACCCGCGTCGTGCCCTACAACGACCTGCCCGCGCTGGAGGCGGCCCTCGCCCATCGCGACGTCGCCGTGCTCCTGATCGAGCCGGCCCTCACGAACATCGGGATCGTCCTGCCCGACCCGGGCTATCTCGAGGGCGTCCGCGAGCTGACCCGCCGCTACGGGACCCTCCTGATCATTGACGAGACCCACACGATCTGCGCCGGCCCGGGTGGCTACACCAGGGCGTACGGCCTCGACCCGGACATCGTCGTGATCGGCAAGACGATCGGCGGCGGAATCCCCGTCGGAACCTATGGCTTCAGTGCCGAGCTGGGCGACCGGATCAACGCGATGCTCGAGCCAGACAACTCGGACGTCGGCGGCGTCGGCGGGACGCTGGCCGGCTACGCCCTGTCCCTGGCGGCCGTCCGGGCGACCCTTGGCGAAGTCCTGACCGAGGCCGCGTTCGATCGGATGATCCCGCTGGCCGAGCGCTGGACCGCGGGCGTCGAAGAGGCGATCCAGGCCCGCAACGTGCCCTGGCACGTCACCCGGCTCGGCTGCCGAGCGGAATATCACTTCCTGCCCGAGCCGCCCCGCGACGGCGCCGCCCAATGGGCGGCCAGTGACCCCGAGCTCGAGCGCTTCCTGCACCTCTACGTGATGAACCGGCGGGTCCTGATGACCCCGTTCCACAACATGGCCCTGATGAGCCCGGCCACGACCGAGGCCGACGTCGATGCCCATACCGTCGCCTTCGCGGCGGCCCTCGACGAGCTGTTCGGCTAGCCCCGGCCTTCCATCGCGGCCGCCGGCCCGACCTCGCGCAGCAGCCAGACGGCCAGCACGTGGGCACAGCGGACCACGTCGTCGAGCCGGACGTGCTCGTTCGGCGCGTGGGCAACCTCGGGCATGCCCGGGCCGAAGATGACCGCCGGCGTGCCGCCCTCCCGGATCAACAGGCGCATGTCGGCGCCGTAGGGCTCGGCCAGGAAGGCCGGCTGCCGGCCGAGCGTGTCTTCGACCGCCCGGGCGAGGCCGGCCGGCAACGGATGATCGTCGGCGATCTCGGCGGAAGAGAAGCGACCTCCGGTGATCTCGACCGTGGCCGGGTGCTCGCGCAACCACGGATCGCCGGCGCAGGCCTCCGCGATTGCCGCCCGCAGCTCGGCCTCCGCGTCCTGCCAGGCATCGCCCAGGCGCACGCCGTAGCGGCCCTCGGCAACGATCCGATCGATGACGGTCGACGCCCATTCCCCGCCACGCACCTTGCCGATGATCGTGGGGTAGGGCAGCCCAAGGGCAACCATCCGCGGCCTTGTCTCGGCGCCGTTGCGGCGGGCCTCATCGACGCTGAGGGCGTCGGTCAGGACGGCCAGCTTGTCCAGCGCCGACACGCCTTCGCGGCGCTTGGAGGCATGGGCCGCCT
The DNA here is from genome assembly GCA_041691435.1 of Chloroflexota bacterium. Taxonomy (GTDB): domain Bacteria; phylum Chloroflexota; class Limnocylindria; order Limnocylindrales; family CSP1-4; genus Palsa-1033. Next base: position 16,226 of record JBEPUS010000032.1, on the reverse strand, counting down.
TGCCGGTGATGGTCAGCCGAAACGTGATCGCGCCGGCATGGGCGGTCACGATGTCGAGGCCCGAGGGCTCCGGAATGACCGCGAGGTCGCCGGTCACGCCGGCCCGAATCGCGGCCAGCATCCCGGCCCCGCCGTCCTCCTCGGAGGGCACGGTCACGAAGAAGATCTCGCCGGCCAGCCGCTGCCCGGCCGCTCGGACCGCCACGACTGCCGCGCGAACGGCCGCCAGGCCGGCAATCACGCCGCCCTTCATGTCAACGGCACCCCGGCCGTAGAGCGCGCCGTCTTCGAGGGACGGGACCCACGGCGGCGTGCGCCAGAGGGTCTCGTCACCCACCGGCACCACGTCGACGTGACCAAGCACGATCACCCGGCGCCCGCCCGCCGCTCCTGTTCGCCCGATCACGACCGGAAGGGTCAGCCGATCAACCTCGCTGCCGGGCCAATCCGGGTCAGCAGCCAGCTCCGCGGGGTCCGTCGCGAGGCGCTCGACGGCGAGACCCGAGCCAGCCATCAGCTCGGCGACTGCCGCCTGGACCGCCTCCTCGTCACCGGTCACGCTGGGGATCGCCAGGATCGCCCGCAGCTCGGCTTCGATCCGGGCCGGGTCGATCGAATCGACCGCGGCCTGCTCCAGCGGGCTGAGGCGGCCGGTCATTCCGCGAGCTGGCGGTAGATGGGACGGGTCAGGCAGGTGGGGCCGCCCGATCCGTTGAGGCCAAGCTCGCTCGCGGGATACGTGTGGACTTCGCAGCCGGCTGCCGCCAGTGCCGCCGCAATCGTGGGATTGCCATCGGCCAGGATGACAACGCCCGGGCGCACGGCAAGGACGTTGCACGCGAGCGTTTGGAACTCGTCGTCGCCCACCGGGATCAGCCGAATCGACAGGTCGGACAAGAGCTGCCAGAGCCCGACCGGCAGGAGCGGCAGGTAGACCACGGCCAGGTCATCGGCGATCGGCGAGATTACCGAGAGAAGGTGAATCAGTTCGTGCGCACCGCGCCAGTACGGGAGGTCAAAGATCCGGACGTCGCCGCCAACGATGCCGGCCAGCTGCCGAGCCCCTTCCTCGTTCGTTCGCAGCGTCCTTCCGATGCACAGCAGGTCGGGCCGCAGCCAGACCGTGTCGCCACCCTCGACCGTGCCCGGCGCCTCGATCCGGCCGGCCGTTGGGACGCCACGGGCGTTGAACCACGCCTCGACCAGGAGCTCCTCGCCGCGCCGATTGAGCTTGCCGGCCCGCAGCGGAATCGCACCGCGCCGGGAGACGAGGAGCGGATCGAACTGGTAGACCAGGTCGGGGCTGGCACTCTCGGCCGACAACTCGTGCACGGTGGGCCCGAGGCCGGCGAGCAGCTCGACGAATCGGTCGTGCTCACGCTCGGCGAGGGCGAGGTCAACGGGATGCAGGAATCCGTGACGAGGGTCATCGAACGCCCGCCCGAAGGCCGGGCCGGGGCGCTTGACGAGCACGTCGCGGAGGGGCGCCGTCATGCTCTGGGCGCCGAAGCGGGCGATCGCGGTCACCGATGGAGGATAGCGAGCCGACTGCGGTGCAGGTCCGTTTGGGCGACAATGGCGCCATGCCCGGCAGCCCAGACCCCAACCAGCCAACGGTCCGCCTCCTGGCCACCCTCAAGGAGTCCGGCCAGCCGGTCTTCGAGGAGGTCCCGGTCGAGGTCCTTGGGCCCAACCGCTATCGGCTCGTAGCCTCGCCCGGCATCCTCGACGGCCTCGCCGCGGGTGACACGTTCACGGTTGATCCCGTCTCCCACCTCTACCGCGTCCACGAGCGCGGCGGCAACCTGTGCGTCCAGGTCTGGTATCCGGGCCTGGACCTGGCCGGACGCGTCGATGCCGAGCTGACCCCAGGCGTCAAGGAGCTCGGCGGCACGCTCGACGGGCGCGAGCAGGAGCTCTCCTCGTTCACGATCCCCTTCTCGGCCGGGATCGCGGCGATCGAGGACCTGTTCAATGCCTGGGTGGATGCTTCCGACGGCGCCACGTGGTCATTCGGCAATGCCTACGAGGACGACGGCATCACGCCGCTGCCGTGGCTGTCCGAGGCGCTCGGCCCGAGCTGAAGTCCCGCGGCAACGTTAGTTCGTTGCGTGGTCAATCAGTTGCAGTTCAGGGTAGAATGCCGCCATGGCAGTCACCAGGCTCGACGCCGAGCAGCGGTCCACCGTCGGCGCCCAGGATCCACGCCTCGAGACGTGGCGGGCGTTCCTGACGGCCCATGCCCTGCTGACCCGCCGCCTGGATGAGGACCTGCGGACCGAGGAAGGGCTCACCCTGGGCGAGTATTCGGCCCTCCTGCAGGTCGCCGAGGCCCCCGGCCGGAAGCTCCGCATGAACCAGCTGGCCACGGGCATCTTCCTCAGCCGGAGCGGGGTCACCCGGCTGATCGATCGGCTCGAGGCGGACGGCCTGATCGAACGCTCGACGTGTACGGATGATGGCCGCGGTGCCCTCGCCGTCCTGACCGACGCCGGCCTGGCGCGTCTCCGGGCAGCCGCCGATACGCATCTTTCGGGCATTGCCCAGTATTTCCTGGACGTCGTCCCCGGCGCCGATCTGGAACTGCTCACCGCGACGTTCCGGGCGATCGGCGAACGCGTCCGCGCCGAGGGCGAGCCGGTCTGCGCGCCTGACTGACGCGGGCCGGCTGCTTGTCGGTACGAGCGGCTTCGCCTATCGCGACTGGGCGCCGCGCTTCTACCCGGCGGGCACGCCAGAACGCGACCTGCTGCGCTCGTACGCCACTCGTCTCGCCGCCTGCGAGCTGAACAACACGTTCTACCGCAGCCCCAGCGAGGCGGCCGTCGATGGCTGGCTGGCGGCCACGCCGCCGTCGTTTCGGTTCGCGGTCAAGGCCCAGCGGGGCGGCAGCCTGCGAGCGCTGGCGGTGGATCCCGAGACCTCGGTGCCGTGGCTTACGGGGCCGTTTCGCCATTTCGGTGACCGCCTCGGGACGATTCTCTTCCGGGTGCCCGAGGAGATCGAGCGCGATGACGCCCGCCTGGCGGCCCTGCTTTCGCGCTGGCCGGGCGACATCCCCCTGACGTTCGAATTCCAGCACCCGTCGTGGCACGTGGATGAGACATTCGCGGCCATGGCGGCGAGCGGCGCCGTCCTGTGCGCGACAGACCTCGATGAGCTGCCGGACCCGCCCACGATCCGGCGGACCGGCGGCTTCCTCTACCTGCGCCTCCGCCGGAGCTCGTACGACGATGCGGACCTGGCCGCCTGGGCGGCGCGGATCGAGCCATTCCTGGCCGCCGGCAATGGCGTCTTCGTCTTCTTCCGGCACGACGCCGACGGTGAATCGGCGCTGCGTGCGCTGCGCTTCCAGGCGCTTCTTGGTCAAAGCGCCCCGGCATCGAGCGACTAGGCCAGCGAACCCTCGGCCGGGGCGAAGACCACCAGCAGGATCAGCCGCTCGCTGACGTCGTGGAAGTGATGGGCGACGGCGGTTGCCACGTAGATCACGGAGCCCGGTCCAACCGCCTGGATTTCGTCACCAACCGTGATCTGGGCGCGGCCCTCGACCACGTAGTAGATCTCGTCCTCGGTGTGCGGTGACTGCCGGTCGGGCTCGCCCGGCTCCAGCACGTAGAGGCCCACGCTGAGCGCCGGATAGCGCATGAACTCGAGCCACGGCTCGCCACGTTTTGCGCGCGCCGCGACGACGGCAGAAAGCTCCTGGGCATCCATCTCGTGCACCTCGTGGCTGGTGGTCGATCGAGCCATCATGGCGGGCTCGGGAACCAACCGCGCGGTCCCGCCGTCTTGCGGGTCAGACCGGCATGCACCGCCGGCTCATCCGACAGGAGCTCGAACCAGATGTCGACCACGTTGACCATCCCGACACCCGGACCACGCGCCCGCCTGATCGCCGTCGGGATCGGCGTCAGCCTGTTCCTGGCCGCGACCTCGCTGCCCGCCCTGACGCCTCGGCCGACGCGCGCGGTGGATCCATCGGGCACGGCGCCGGAACACACGATCAGCGTCTCGGGGACGGGCACCGTCACCCTCAAGCCAGACGTCGCCGATCTCCACCTCGGTGTGCTCATCAATCGCCAGACCGTCAAGTCCGCCCAGGCCGACGCCGCCGCCTCAATGACCAAGGTGATCGCCGCCCTGAAGGCGCTGGGGATTGACGACAAGGACATCCAGACCTCGAACGTCTCGCTCCAGCCCACCTATGACTACTCGGCCAATACCAATCCGCCGCGAATCACCGGCTACCAGATGTCGAATAGCGTGACGGTCACGGTTCGCGACCTCTCGAAGCTCGGTGACGCGATCGACAACAGCCTCGCCGCGGGCGCGACGTCGCTCGACGGTGTCGTGTTCCGGGTCGACGACCAGACCGCCGCCGAGGCGCAGGCCCGCAAGGCGGCCATGGCCGAGGCGAAGTCGAAGGCCGACACCCTGGCCGCGGCGGCCGGTGTCGCCATCGGCGGCGTTGCGTCGATCAGCGAGACGTCGGCCCCGATGCCCTACCCGATCATGTACGGCGCGGCCGTGCCCCAGGCGCTCGACAGCGGCGGCAAGGTGGCCACGCCCGTACAGGCCGGCACGACCGACGTGACCATCACCGTGGCGGTGGTCTACCTGATCCAGTAACCCGGCAGCCTCCGCGCCGGAGGAGCGAGAACGCCGGGCCCAGCGGGTCCGGCGTTCCTCGTTGTCTAGAGGGCCATCGGGTCGATCTTGTCCGGATCGATGCCCAGCTCCTTGAGGCCCTTGGCGGCCTGCCTGGGCGTGATCGCGCCGCAGCGTGCCAGCTGGCCCAGGACCGCTGCCGCGATCGACGGCGGGTCGATCTCGAAGAGGGCCCGCAGATTCTCCCGGGTGTCGCTCCGGCCGAAGCCTTCGGTGCCCAGGGATACGTAGTCGCGGGGCAGCCAGCGGGCGACGAGATCGGGCACGGCCTTGAGCCAATCGGTGGCGATCACGACCGGCCCGCCGTCGGCAGGCAGGACCTGGCTGACATATGGGACGCGTGCCGGCTTGGCGGGATTCAGGCGATTCCAGCGCTCGACCTCGAGGGCGTCGCGACGGAGGGCGAGGAACGACGGCGCGCTGTAGACCTCGGCGGCGACCCCGAACTTCTCGGCGAGGAGCGCCTGCGCCGCGAGGACCTGCTGGAGGATCGAGCCGCTGCCCACCAGCCGGACCGGATACGCCTTCGGGTCCCTGGCGATCGACTCGGGCGGGCCCGAGAACCGATAGATGCCGCGGATGATGCCCTCGTCGACACCCTCCGGCTTGGGGGCCATCGGGTAGTTCTCGTTGTACAGGGTCACGTAGTAGTAGACGTCTTCGCCGCGCACGTACATCCGCTCGATCCCGTCGCGGATGATCGCGGCCAGCTCGTAGGCGTAGGCCGGGTCGTAGGCCCGGATATTGGGGATCGTGGAGGCGAGCAGGTGGGAATGGCCGTCGTCGTGCTGGAGGCCTTCGCCGGTCAGGGTGGTCCGACCGGCCGTGGCCCCGAGCATGAAGCCTCGCCCGCGAGCGTCGCCGAAGGCCCACGTCTGGTCGCCGGTGCGCTGGAAGCCGAACATCGAGTAGAAGATGTAGAACGGGATCATGGCCAGCCCGTGGGTGGCGTACGACGTGCCCGCGGCCTGGAAGCTGGCCATGGAGCCCGCCTCGGTGATGCCCTCCTCGAGGACCTGGCCGTCGGTGGATTCCCGGTAGGACAGGAGCAGCTCGGAGTCCACCGGAGAGTAGTGCTGGCCGAGGGCGGCATAGATGCCGACTTCCTTGAACAGCGGATCCAGGCCAAAGGTCCGGGCTTCGTCGGGGATGATGGGCACGATCCGCGGTCCGAGCTCGGGGTCGCGCACCAGGTTCCGGAGCAGCCGGGCGAAGACCATCGTCGTGCTGACCGGGGTAGGACTGCCGGCGGCGAACTCGGCGTCGATGGCCGGCGCGACGCCACTGAACAGCTTGGCCCGGACGACCCGCCTGGGCAGCGAGCCGCCCAGCTGGCGGCGCCGCTCACGCAGGTATTCGACCTCCTCGGACGCCGGTCCGGGATGGTAGTACGGCGCTTCCTTGAGCTTGCCGTCGGGGATCGGCAGCTCCAGCCGGTCGCGGAAGACGCGCAGCTCGGCCTCGGACAGCTTCTTCGCCTGGTGGGTGATGTTGCGTGCCTCGACGCCCGGACCCAGCGTCCAGCCCTTGATCGTGTGGACGAGGATCGCCGTCGGGCCGCCGCTGAACTCCGTGGCGGCCTTGTACGCCGCGTAGACCTTGCGGTAGTCATGGCCGCCCCGGCGGAGCTTGGCCAGCTCATCGTCGCTGAGATGCTCGACCAGCCGGGCAAGGCGGGGGTCGGGTCCGAAGAAGTGCTCCCGGATGTAGGCCCCGCCGGAGACCGAGTATTTCTGGAACTCGCCGTCGAGCGTTTCGTTCATCTTGTTGACCAGCGCGCCCTCGTTGTCGCGCGCCAGCAGGTCGTCCCATTCCCGGGCCCAGATCACCTTGATCACGTTCCAGCCGGCGCCCCGGAAGACGGACTCGAGCTCCTGGATGATCTTGCCGTTGCCACGCACCGGGCCATCGAGGCGCTGCAGGTTGCAGTTCACGACGAAGGTCAGGTTGTCCAGCCCATCGCGGGCCGCCAGGGACAGCGCGCCGAGCGATTCCGGCTCGTCCATCTCGCCGTCGCCCAGGAAGGCCCAGACGCGGGAGCCGGAGGTATCGGCCAGGCCGCGGTTGGCGAGGTAGCGATTGAACCGGGCCTGGTAGACGGCGCTGATCGGCCCGAGGCCCATCGAGACCGTCGGAAACTCCCAGAAGTCGGGCATGAGCCGGGGATGGGGATACGACGAGAGGCCCTGGCCCGGGACGGACTCGCGCCGGAAATGGTCCAGCTGGTCCTCGCTGAGCCGGCCCTCGAGGAAGGCCCGGGCGTACATCCCCGGGGCGGCATGGCCCTGGTAGAAGACCTGGTCCCCGACGCCACCGCCCTCGGCGTCCTTGCCCCGGAAGAAGTGGTTGAAGCCGACCTCATAGAGGCTGGCGGCCGAGGCATAGGTGGAGAGGTGGCCGCCGATCCCCGAGTAGCCATTGTTTGCCCGGAGGACCATCGCCACGGCGTTCCAGCGAACGATCCGCCGGATCCGGTGCTCGATCACCTCGTCGCCGGGGAAGAACGGCTCCTGCTCCGGGCTGATCGTGTTGATGTAGCGGGTCTGGGTCAGCGGGGGCAGGCCCACGTGAAGCTGCCGGGCGCGCTTGAGGAGCTTGAACATGAGGAAGCGGGCACGGTTCTGCCCTTCCTCGCCAACGACCTGGTCGAGCGACTCCAGCCATTCGGCCGTCTCGCGCTCGTCGATGTCGGGCAGCTGGCGCTTGAATTCGTCGAAGTACATCTGACCGGAGGGTAGCGGATCGCGCCGAAATCGGTGGTTGCGGAACGGTCGCAATCCCCCGCACCGCCCCCATCGCTCGACTGGGGTAGCCTCAGGAGGTGACCACCCCAACCCTGGAGCCGGGCTACGACCGGACGACCGCACTGCTGGTCATCGACGTGCAGAACGACTTCGCCGATCCGGCGGGCGCCCTGGCCGTGGCCGGGGGCGCCCGGATCATCCCGTTCCTCAACCGCCAGATTGCGGCGGCGCGGGGATCGTCGGCGCTGGTGGTCTACACCCAGGACTGGCATCCCCAGTCGACGCCCCACTTTGCCCGCGACGGCGGGATCTGGCCGGTGCACTGCGTGATGGGCAGCTGGGGCGCCGAGCTCCACCCGAGCCTGCTCGTTGACGGCCCGACGGTGCGCAAGGGCAGCGCTGGAGAGGACGGTTATTCCGGCTTCTCGGTCCGTGACCCGGAGACCGGCCAGGCATCCCGGACGGCGCTCGACGCCCTCCTTCGGGATGCGGGCATCGAACGTGTCGTGATCGGTGGGCTGGCCACGGACTACTGCGTGAAGGCGACCGCCCTCGATGCGCGGGAGCTGGGCTACCGGGCGCTGGTCCTGGTCGATGGGATTCGCTCCGTCGACCTCGCCCCGGGTGATGGCGAGCGGGCGCTCGTCGAGATGGCCGCGGCCGGCGTCGAGACGGTTGGCGAGGCGGTCGCGCCGCGATGATCCGGGGCGCCCTCCGTCTGCTCGCCCTGGCCACAGCCGGCGTTGGCCTGGCCTGGGGCGTCGATCGGTGGCTGGGCGGCCGGCAGCGGCCCGACGACGGCGTTGCCACGCCGGATCCGATCCGCAGCAGCATCGAGATCGGCGCACCGATCGAACGGGTCTGGATCCGCCTGGCCGAGGTCGAGCGTCAACCTGAGTGGATGCACGACCTGAAATGGGTCCACCTGCTGACGCCGGGCGCACTCGGGGTCGGCTCCCGCGCCGAGGGTCTCGTACGCATCCTGGGGATTGGCGTACGCGACCCAGTCGAGGTCACCGAGTTCCTGCCACCGCACGACTACGCGATCCGCCATGACGGGCCGTTTCGGGGCAGTGGCGTCTTCCGGCTCGAAGCGCTCGATGACGGCCGGACGCGGATCACCTGGGACGAGACCCTGGTGCCGCCGATCCTGCCCAACCTCATCGGCCTGATCCAGGCTCCACTGCTCGGGCGGATCTTCCAGGCCGACCTCGAACGCCTGCGCGAACAGCTCGAGATCGAAGCCATTACGACCCCGGCCTGAGCAGTGGCGACGGTGGACCTGCATTTCGTCGACGCCACCTACGAGCTCTTCCGGGCGCATTTCGCGCCACGGCCGGCGGTGATCGGCCGGGGCGGGCGGATCCTGTCGGGCGTGGCCGGCCTCGTGGAGCAGCTCCTCTTCCTGCTCCGCGAGGAAGGTGCCACGCACGTCGGCTGCGCCACGGACCGAGTCATCGCATCCTTCCGCAATGACCTCTACGCCGGCTACAAGACCGATGCCGGCATGCCGCCCGAGCTGCTCAGCCAATTCCCGATCGCCGAGCGGGCGATCGAGGCGCTCGGGCTGACCCTCTGGTCGATGCTCGAGTTCGAAGCCGACGATGCGATCGCCGCCGCCGTAGCCCGCTTTGGCGACGGCCCTGCGGTCGCTCGAATCCTCGTCTGCACGCCCGACAAGGACATGGCCCAGCTGGTCCGTGGCGAGCGGATCGTGCTCTGGGATCGCCGCCGGCACATCGTCTATGACGATGCCGGGGTCAGGGCGAAATGGGGCGTGGCGCCGGCGTCGATCCCCGATTGGCTGGCCCTGGTCGGTGATGCCGCGGATGGCTTCCCCGGCCTGCCCGGCTGGGGGGCGAAATCGGCCGCCGCCGTGCTGATGAAGTTCGGCTCGCTCGAGGCAATCCCCGCTGACCCGGCCGATTGGAAGCTGCCCGTTCGCGGCGCCGACGTCCTTGCCGGAACCCTGCGCCGGCAGATGGCCGAGGCGCTCCTCTACCGCACCCTCGCGCGGCTGCGCAGCGACGCACCGATCCCCCAGCGGAAGCCATCCGAGCTGGAGTGGCGAGGCACACCGCAGGCCGCCTGGCAGGCGTTCTGCGATGAGCTGGGCCTGGACCGGCTGCGGGACCGGCCCCACCGCTGGGCCGCCGCCTAGCTATCCGGCGAGGCGGCGCAGCTCCGTGAAGTGGGGTTCTGGCGCGGCGATCAGCCCGTAGCGGGTCGTGCCCAGGGCCAGGTCCACGTACGGGCCGCCATCGAGCCGCTCCACCCGCGCACCGGCCCGCTCGGCGATCAGGCCGGCCGCGGCCACGTCCCAGGCCGAGAGGTTCTCTGTCTGCACGAAGCCGTCGAAACGGCCGCAGCCCACCCACGCCAGGGCGAGCGCCGACGAGCCCAGACGGCGCTGGACCCGAACGGCCCGGCTGAGCTCGGGGCCACGCCTGACGAGACGGTCAAGGTCGAGCGTCATCGAGATGACGTAGTCCTCGAGCCGCTCCTTGGCGCTCACGGTCATCGGCGCGCCATCCAGCCTGGCCGGTCCGCCCTGGGTGGCCCCGAACGTTTCGCCACGAACAGGGTCGTGGACCACGCCCACGACGGGCTGCCCAGCCACGACCAGGCCGATCGCAACGCAGTAGATCGGGATGCCGTTCGCGTAGTTGATCGTGCCGTCGAGCGGATCCACGATCCAGGTCCGGGAGCTGGACCCAGTTGCGCCGGATTCCTCGGCCAGGTACGCATCACCGGGGAAGCTCCGGGCGAGCTCGGCCAGGATGAGCTCCTCCGACCGCCGGTCGACGTCCGTGACGATATCGCGGCTGCCCTTGGCCTCGATCCGGCCGATCCGTGCCGAACGCTCCACGATCAGCCGGCCGGCTCGCTCGGCGACTTCGCTGGCCACGGCCAGCTCGACTCGATAGGGATCGTTCGAGGTCGACCGCCGCGAGATCAAGGGCTGCTGCACGTGACGGCGAGCGGCCGGACCACCGTACCCAGCGTGCTGATCTGCTTGGAGAACGAGACACTCTGACCGGGCGGGACCTGGGGGCTGTCGGCGTACGTCGATTCAGGCCCGATGCCCTGGATCGAGGGGTCGTAGATCCGGCAGGTCGTGCTGCCGGTGGTGGTTCCCTCGTTGGTCACGGTGACGGTCACTGCCAGGCCGGGCGGTGCCGAGATCACGCCCGCCACGCTGCCCTCGAACGGACCGACTCCGTGGATCGAGATCTTGGCCAGCACGAACAGGATGATCACTGCGGCGACGATGCCGAGGACCACCGTGCCGTGGGCCTGCGAGGCCGCCGGCTGCTTGAGCCCGAGGGGGTTGCAACGCTCGCACATCCCGTCGGCGATCGGAATTGGCGCCCCACAGCGCACGCAACCGTGGGTCGGCGCACTGGCCGGCGTGGTGGGCAGGCTCATCGTCGAGCGATTGTCCTACGAACCGGGCGCATCAGCTCTGGCCCGACGGTCAGCCCAGATCGGTCTCGAAGATCCGGATGTCGGCCGCCGAGGCAGCGTGGCCGTCGCCCCGGGTGAATGCCAGCGTGCTGGCCGCTCCCAGCGTCCCCAGGTCCGCCGGGAAGCGACGGACCATCTCCAGGACCACCTTCTGGATCCGGGCGGCGTTCGTCGTGAAGACCTCGAGGACGTCGTGGGCCGTGACGGCCTCGGTGCCTTCGAGCACGCCCGCGTCGTAGTCGGTGATCAGGCTGATGTTGACGACGGCCATGCCCAGCTCGCGGCACAGGTAGGCCTCCGGGTACTGGGTCATGTTGATCACCTCCCAGCCGGCGTCCGAGAACCACTTTGACTCGGACTTCGTCGAGAAGCGCGGACCCTGGATCACCACGACGGTGCCTCGCTCGTGGACCATGATCCCGTGCTCGCGGATCACCTCGATCGCGATCCGGCGCAGCTCGGGGTCATAGATCTCGGCGGCGCTGACGTGGCTCACGATCGGGCCGTCGAAGAACGTATCGGCTCGGCCGTTGGTCCGATCGACGAACTGGTCGCAGACCACAAAATGGCCCGGCTCCACGTCCTTCTGGAGCGATCCCGCGGCGCACGGGCTGATCACGGCCTTGACGCCCAGGGCGCGCATCGCCCAGACGTTGGCCCGGTAGTTCACCTTGTGCGGCGGCAGGGTGTGACGCCGGCCGTGGCGCGGCAGGAAGGCCACCGAGCGACCGGCAACCTCGGCCAGGAAGAGGCTGTCGGACGGCGGGCCATAGGGCGTGTCGACCTTGATCTCGCGAACATCGTCGAGAAGCGAATAGAAGCCCGAACCACCGAAGATCCCGATCTCTGCCCTGTCAGCCACGCCTCTCCTCTCGACGAACGCCCGGCCGAGCAGCTCGGGACCGAGCCCCGATTCTAGCCTCCGCAGGCCTGCCACGGCCCAAGGCCTGCGGAGTTCAGGACAAATTCCAGCCAGGCGGGCCGTATGGTCGAACCTGATCCCGTCATAGCCCAAGGGCCTCGGGTCCGGAGTGCGATCCAGCACGAATCGTGCGCGGCAGGATCTAGGTCGGGACCGTCGAACCCTGGATCCAGCCATAGCGCCCGCCTGGCTGGAATTTGGCACGAACCGAGGTTGGGCCGAGTTGCGGGGATCGGCCGGCGGCGTGCCGATCCGAGGTGCGTGCCGATCCGAGGTGCGTGCAGATCCGGGCGTGCCGATTCGGGGGCCGTGCCGATCCGGGCTCGTGGAGACCCTGCGGCTGGACGCCGCGTTGGCGGGGACCGATACTCGGCCGGTGAGCGTGAACCCTGGCGACGAGCTGCAGCTGGCCGATTGGCGGCGGCAGGTCAGCGACCTGTACGCCGAGGTGCGCAGGCTCGGCGCGGGCGACCCCCAGGCGGCCCTCACCGTCTGGCGCGAGGAGCGCGAGCGGCTGTTTCGCGACCATCCGATGAGCCCCGTGCCGCCGGACAGGCGCCGCGACTTCAGCTCGAGGCACTTCGACTACGACCCCACCCTGCGTTTCGAGGTGGTGGTTGACGTCGGCACCGCAGCGGCGGCGGCCGGGGCGCCCGCCGTCACGCCGCTGGCCGCGCCCACGCCGCTCGCACCGCCATTTGCCGCGCCGCTCAGCCTCCCGAACAGCGGCGCCGACACGCTTTCGTTCCACAGGATCGGATCGGTCCAGGTTCCCTTTCCCAGCCATGGCCCGCGAGTCCTGTCGCTGTTCTGGATGGAGGGCTATTCGGGCGGGCTCTTCCTGCCCTTTCGCGATGCGACGAGCGGGACTGAAACGTACGCGGCCGGCCGCTACCTCCTCGACACGGCCAAGAGCGCTGACCTCGGCGGCGATCCGGACCGGGGCAGCCTGGTCCTCGACTTCAACTTCGCCTACCAACCTTCGTGTGCATTCGATCCGCGCTGGGCGTGCCCGCTCGCCCCGCCCGAGAATCGGCTGGACCTGCCTGTCCGCGCCGGGGAACGGATCGCCTGAGCGCGGCGCCATTGGTACGATCGGCTGCGAGCCTGCCGGTACTGCTGGCGCATCCTTGCGCGGTGGTGCACGGGCGCATCATGGCCATGCCCGCGAGTCGGCGGGGGATGGCCGGCCTGCGGCCGATCCGATATTCGTGCAACTCCAGGACGGGCCGTGCGCTTTTTCGCCAACCAGCGTCGTGGTGACGAGCGGCTGATCTGGTCGCGGGACACGCGGTTTCTGCACCGCCTCCATCAGCGCGTCCCGGACGCGCGGCTGATCGAGCTGGCTGCCGGGGCCTGCCTGATCGCCCCGGCAGAGGACCTGACGGAGGGGCTGGCGACGGAGGTTGCCGGGCCGAGCGGCGGACCCGACTTCGGCCTCGTCGCGGTCGATGCCAGCTTGCCCGAGAGCGAGAAGTACCTGCACGCCCTGACCGCCGCGGTCCAGCTGTCGGGCATCGCCGACCGGATCGGCATGAGCCAGACGGTGCAGGCGATCCAGTCGAAGATGCTCGACCTGTTCTTCGCCATCCGCACCCACAACGTCCATTTCCAACCGATCGTCGAGCTGTCCAGCGGTCGGCTTCACGAGTACGAATGCCTGTTCCGGCCAAACATGCCCCGCCATCCGGCCTCGATCAGCTCGGTCGTGGACGCGGCAATCGCCACTGGCCGCTCCATCGAGCTGGATACGTTCATCGTTCGCCAGATCCTCGAGCGGATCGGATCGCTGATCTCGGCGAATGCGGTACCCGAGGGCATCCACTTCGCGGTCGCCATCAACACGACGCCGGCCAGCCTGCTGGACCCTCACTTCGAGGCCAGGGCGATGGCCCAGATGGTCCAGGCCGCCGGGATCCATCCGCGCCAGGTCACGCTCGAATGCACCGAGCAGCAGGCGGTGCACGACATCGTGCCCCTCCAGCGCCAGGTCAAGGCCCTGCGCAAGCTCGGCTTCGGGTTTGCAATCGACGATGCCGGGGCGGGCTATGCCAGCTTCACGTTGATCGCTGCGCTCCGTCCAACGATCATCAAGATCGACCGGGAGATCGTCCACGGTTGCGCCGCCAATGACGCCAAGAAGGCCCTGGTCGAGGCCTTCGTGTCCTTCGGCCGGCGGATCGATGCCCGCCTGATCGCCGAGGGGATCGAAACCCACCGGGAGCTCCAGACGCTGCGCTCGCTGGGCGTCGAGTACGGCCAGGGCTACCTGCTCGGGCGCCCGAACGAGAACCCCCGGCCGCCACGATCGCTCGAGGCCAGATCGCCATCCCGCGCGCGCCGGGCACACGCGGCGGTCCCGCCCGCCTAGCCCGCCAGGCTGATCGCCCCGCTTGTCGCGTCGATCCGGATGGGCAGCGCCGGGAGCGGCTCATCGGTCGGCCCGTCCAGGACCCGGGCGCCCTGCGCCGGATCGAAGATCGCTCCGTGGCATGGACACAGGAGGTGGCCCGAGAGTCGGTCGAAATTGACCGTGCAGCCGGCGTGGGTGCAGATCGCGTCATAGGCGACGATCGTGCCGTTCGGCAGGGCGACCAGGACACCGGGATCGCCCGTCGTGGGATCGGTGAAGACAGATGAACGGGCGGCACGCACCGCGGCCACAGTGGCGATCACGCCCGGGCTGAGGCTCGTGAGCGGCCCGCTCGACGGCCCGCTCGACCCGTCAGCCCCTGGCCCGGGCTCCGAGGCGAATGCTGGGCCAAGGGCGCTGAGCATCCCGGAGATCCCGGCCACGCTCAGGGAACCCGCCGCGAGGACGATGACCTGGAGCAGCTCCCGCCGGGTGCGGTCCGCGAGCGGCACGAACGCTCCCGGCGCTGGCGGCGTGAGGCTGAATGCACGCTCGATGCCATCGCCCACCACGTAGCGGTCGCCGTGGCCGGCCAGGGCCAGGGTGATCCAGCCGACCATGTAGGGCAGGTCGGGCCCGAGGTAGTAGGGCCGGATCGCCCAGGATGCCGTCAGGAAGAGCGTGCCCGCCAGCACCGCTCCCAGGACCGTGCTGAGGCGATACGCGAGCCCGGTCAGAGTGCCCAGACCGACGGCAATCTCAAGGCCGGCCACGATGACCCCCACGAGCAGCGGTGCGGGCAGGGCCACGGCCCGGACCAGCGGGGCCAGGGGCGAGACCTGGCTGTAGATGGTCAGTTGCTCGCCGATCGAGCCCGGGCCGGCGGCCCGCAGGAATGCCGGGTCGAGGAGCTTGTCGATCCCCGCGAACAGGAACGTTCCGCCGACAAAGAAGCGCATCGGCAGGAGCGCGGCATGGAGCGACAGCGTGCGGTCCCGCGGCATTCCGGCCAGTTTGACAGCCCGTCCCGGAAACGACCGCAGGCGGCGTCCGGGGCGAACCGCGTTCGTCCCTCGATCGTTGCTTCGACTACCATCGGGACGTGGCCAACTTCGATTCTCCGAGCGTCGCTCCGGTTGTGGAAGCCGGCGCCCTCGAGCTGCTCTCCGAGGGCTTGCGCTTCGCCACGGTCGCGACGATCAATGCCGACGGCAGTCCGCACCAGGCCGTGACCTGGTTCCGCTTCCACGACGGCGCCGTCGTGCTCAACAGCCGTGAGGGCCGGATCTGGCCCACCAACCTGCGCCGGGACCCCCGGATCAGCGTGACCATCGAGGCTGGCTACCGCTGGCTCTCGATCGCGGGCAGCGTCGAGCTGGTCGCCGACGCGGATCGTGCCCAGGCCGACATCGCCGAGATGGCCCGGCGCTATCACGCCGAGGAGCCCGAGCGCGCCGAATCGATGGTCCACGACCGGTTCGAACGCCAGCAACGGGTCAGCTTCCGGCTGGTGCTGGCGACCGCCAAGCTCCACTACTACGAGGACTGACCGGATGGCCCAGGCGAAGATCGGCTATGCAGCGATGCTCGAGCAGTTCGGTCCCCAGGAGGTCACGGGCTACTCGGCCGCGGCCGAGGCGGCCGGCTTCGACGGCGTCATGGCCGCCGACCATTTCCAGCCATGGGTCCCCCAGCAGGGCCAGGCGTCCTTTGTCTGGAACGTCCTCACGGCGATCGGCGAACGCACGAAGGGCGACCTGGGCCCCGGCGTCACCTGCCCCTCGTTCCGGATGCACCCGGCGATCGTGGCCCAGGCCTCGGCCACCCTGGCCGCGATGTATCCCGGCCGCCATTGGCTGGGCCTGGGCTCGGGCGAGGCACTCAACGAGCACGTCCTGGGTGGCTACTGGCCCGAGACGCCCGAGCGGATCGCCCGGATGTTCGAGGCGATCGAGATCATCCGCAAGCTGTTCACGGGCAAGGACGTGAAACACTCCGGGCAGTTCTACAAGATGGAGACCACCCGGCTCTGGACGATGCCGGCCGAGCCGCCGCCGATCTACATCGC